>DOFA01000026.1 GCA_003532195.1 Clostridiales bacterium | reverse complement strand
CGATGTGCAGCGCTGGATGATGTCGCCGGTCTGAACCTGGACGTGATAGTTGAAGGGTTGGCGCAGGACATGCAGGAAAATTCTGTCACGCATGCGTTTGGCGGTGTTTTCGCCGGTCAGCGCCGCCAGCTTGGTGCGCAGGAAATGAAGGCAGCCCTGCAGCAGCGCCAGTACAATTAAAACCGCCATCAAAATCCAGAGATTGGCGCGCAATGTGTCCAAACCCCCGGCCAGCCCGATCAACCGTCCGGCACCGGATGATGCCGCCAGCGGTTCATCGCCGATCACATAATCCAGAGTCAGGCTGATGATGCGCGGCACCAGAGTGGTGATGCCGACATTGGCGATGACCGCGATCAGGGCGCCCAGATAGGTCAGGCGGCTTCCTTTCAGGAACCGATATAGCAAAGTGAGTTTATTCATGTTGTCCTCCTGGATGGTCACGGATTCAGGCAGGCCGTTTGACCGGCCGAGCCAGGACGAATGCAAGCTGAAAATGAGGACATAAACGACTGCCGGCGAACCGGCGATGTATCAACTGGGTTAATGTTGACCGGAAAATCGTTTCAGATCAGAATCGGGCGGGGCAACCTGGAAGTCAGGTATGCAGATGACGGGCTCCGGCCGCGGTCATGATCAGGCACTTTTTCTCTGCTTGCTGTCTACCTCGTACATCTGTGTCTCTAAGATATATCATCATCCGCGACCCCCTTCCTAAAAATTAATAACGGCTTAAAAAGCACGCTCCAACATATTAGCCCATTTGTTTGCTTCTGGCAAGAGTCTAAATCAAAAATATCAGACTTTTGCGATTATGTTTTCAATTCAAATTTTCCGCAGGCTTTTTTCGCGCTCTCGGTTCAGCCAGTTTTTTGCCGTCAGGGTTCGGCCAGATAGACGGCGTTGATGTTCAGGCTGCACCAGAGGAACTGGCCCGAGGCGGAGGCCCTGATCGTGATATTGTCGAAAATGACCAGCAACTGCGTGCCGTTCAGGTTAAACCCGAGCAGCAAGTCCTCGCGGTCAGCGTCGCTCACCTCTTTATTACCCGATCCCTGGTACTTCTGCTGCAGGCCATTCAGCCATTCGAGCAGTTCCTGCTTCAAGATAACATCATTGTCAAGCGTCACGGTTAGGATCGGGTTTTTGCTTTCGGACATGCCGGTCAGCGCAATCGTATAGGTGCCTTTCTGCCCGGTGATCGTCAGCGGTTCGCCGCCGCGGGCCTGGCTGGCATGGGCCGCGTACTGGTAAACCGAGATGTTCAGCGAGCCGCCGGGCAGATTGAGGTAGGTATAAATGTCTGTATCGCCGCCAGGATTATATTCGCCGTATGTTTCGTCAAAACCGAAGACCAGCTTGAACGATGAGGAAGCGCTTATCGAATCCGACAACCAGCCGGCCTTGGCGGCTTCCTCGTAGCTCTGAATGTAATTGAAGGAATCCGTGATGGTTATCTTGTCGGCCGTGCTGATTCCGGCCGGAGCGGTGAGAATCTTGTTGTTGACCAGCATGTCATTACGTACCAGGACTTTCTGCAGCCGGCGGGTCTGGGCCGACACCGTCAGGTCCTGGTAACCGGCAACCGGCAGGACAGAGAGGATGATCAGCACGATGGCCAGCCAGGCGAACCGCCTGTTGCGGCTGACCTGCTGAAACAGCATCAGGGCGACACAAACCAGGGCAAAGATCCAGATCAGGGCGATAAAGTAGACTTGGGTTTTTATCCCTTCCTGGCCGACTTTTTCGATAATCGCATAAGCTTCAAAAGCGAGGAAGAGTATGGCGGCGATCGGAAATAGACGCCGAAAAACCGTCGTGATCGACCGGTCGTAATGGCTGGTCATGATGATCAGGAAAATTCCGGTCAGGCTATAAGCCGAGAAAATGACCGTCAACTGCCCGAATTCCGGCCACTGGCCATTGATCAGGATCTTGGCGGCCCAGATCAGCAGGACCAGGGTCAGGACTGCCAGGATCGGAATCAGGACATAAGCCAGGAGGATTTCGATGAAAGCCGGATGTTTTTGAGCTGTTTCCAGATGCCCGTCATCCTGGTCTTTACGAAAAGAGGGGAAATAGCCCAGGAAAAAGGCAAACCAGCCGAAAGCGGACCAGGCGGCGATATGCATATAGATTTTCTCATCCAAGTCCGGATAAAGCAGGGATTCAATGGTGAAAGCCACAAAGAACAGGCCGAGCATGATGACCAGGGCGTAGATCAGGGCTATGAAAGCGGACTTGAGGACCATGAAGGAAGCCTGGTTGAAATCGCTGCGGCTGATGTCCCAGGCGATGACCAGAAGGAAAATCAGGAAGGATACTGCCGATGCGGCGACGATTCTGGCTGCAAACAGCGCCGGGATTTCCCCCGGAGCCTGAAGCAGCAGATAGAGGATGCCGCCGGCTGCCAGCAAGGCGACCAGGTTGGCCAGCCAGAAAAGATACGGCCGGCTGGCCAGGCGCAGAGACAGGACTGAGAGAGCCATGCCGAGAAAGGCGCCCAGGACAAAGGCCAGCTGAATTTTCTGATAGATGTCTTCATGGGCGCCGCTGTCCTGCCCGATCAGAATTGAAGCGGCAACAGCTATGGCCAAAGCGCTGATCATTGATGCCGGGAAGCGGGAAAAAGATTTAGCCCCGCCTTCAAAAACGCGTCCGATGGATTGACGGATCCTGCCCATGGCCATGCCTCCTCACCAGTCGACCGGCAGACTGCGGTTGCTGCCGTCCGGGCGGCGTGCCGCCGCCTGTTCTGTTTGCATCATTATAACCCATCGCCGGCCAAGATTGTACTGTCTCTCTGAATGAACTAAAATGAGGGCAAAGGAGATGATTTCGATGCGGGATACCCTTCAAATCACCTGGCACGGCCATTCCTGTTTCACTCTCAATAATGGCAAATGGATACTGGCTCTCGATCCTTATGATTCAGCCATGATCGGATATCCGCCCCTGAAAATCGAAGCCCATGCCATTCTTTGCAGCCATCAGCACGGCGATCACAATTACCGGGCGGCGGTGCGGCTGCTGCCGGCCGATCCGGCCCTGGTGCTGCGCAAGCGGCCCGCGGATCCTGATGCGCCACCGCCGTCCGATCCGGCCGGATTCGAATACCTGACGGTCGAGACCTGGCATGACGAAGCCGGCGGCCGGAAACGTGGCCGGAATACGGTCCATGTCATCCGGGCCAACGGGCTTTGTATCGTACACCTGGGCGACCTGGGTCATATCCTCGATCCAGGCCAGATCACGCAGATCGGCCGGCCGGACCTCTTGCTGGTTCCGGTCGGCGGTTATTACACGATTGATGCCGCCGCGGCCTGTGAAGTGATTAAACAACTGCGGCCGGTCAATGTCGCTCCCATGCATTACCGGGGCGGAAGCGGCAAGCTGCCGATCGCCGACGTGGATCCTTTTATCAGGCTGATGTCCGGCCAATGGCAGATCAACCGGCTTTCCGGCCCATCCTGGGATTTAAGCAGCCAAAGTAAAGGCCAGTGCTGCGTTTTCCAAAACCGGACCGCAGAATAGCTTTAAACGGGCAGGCGACGGCGCTGCAGCTGCGCCGCCGGTCAGATATCGTCCGCTTCAGGCCAGGAGAAAGGCAGAGGGAACCAGTTGTTTAATATCCGGCGGATTCCGGCCGGAATCCGGTCATAACCAGGCAAGGTCATTGCCGGCGGCAGCGGGCCGAAGAGCAGGCGTGTCGCCGAAGCGGCATCCAGGGTCAATACTGTGTCGCCGCAATCAGGACCGGCATCAGTGTTGGCCAGACAAACCGCCGCATGATGATCCAGAGTCAGGCAGAGGGCGACGGTTTCGTCCGGCATTAGGATTTTCAGCCGCAAGGAACCGTCCGGCAAATCTTCCAAACTGTCTTTCAGCCGGAGCATACAGCCTAAAACCAGCGGCCAGTCGAGAATCTGGACATCAATCGCCAGTCCGGCCTGCCAATGCTCGCAAATCTGGCCAAATTGCCGGATTGCCGGCAGGGACCAGGGCTTGAGCGTAAAACGAATGGATTCCTCCGGTTGCTGCCTGACCCAGGCAACGGCTGCCGGCAACAGGTGCCCGGGATCTGCTGCCAGCAATTCGTGGACAGATCGTCCGGACTGATTGACAACAAGATAAGCGGCCGGCTGTCCGGACGAATCCAGGGCCAGCCATGTTTTAGCTTTCCAGGAAGCCAGGATCAGAGGAAAATCAGCGGCGGAGCGGCAGATGTGAAAAGGTTGGGCGTCG
>DOFA01000217.1 GCA_003532195.1 Clostridiales bacterium | reverse complement strand
CGAACCGAAAGCGACTGTCGCCGAAACAACGGCGCCGGCCACCGGAGAAAATGATTTTGCACTCGGCCTGACGAACGGCGGCACCTATTCGAATACTTTCGTCGGCATCGGCTGCGACCTGGACGATAACTGGACTTATTATTCCGACGAACAAATCCGTGAGATGAATGGTATCGCCACCGATATGATCGATGATGAAGAGCTGCTCGAGATGCTGGAAGAGTCGGAGATCGTCTATGATATGTTGGCTGTTTCTTCCAACGGGTTCGACAACATTAATATCAATCTGGAGAATCTCGGCTTGGTTTATGGTTCTGTTTTAAGTGAGAGCGGCTATGTTGACGTCGCCATTGGCCCTCTGGAAAAAGTGTATGCCGACATCGATGCTTCAGTGCTCTCCCTTGAGAAAGGCACGATCCAGTTTGCCGGCGCTGAACATTATGCAATTAATGTCCATGTGACCGTTAATGATAACGATTTGTATCAAAAGATCATCTGCCTGAAAGCAGGCAACTACATGTGCAATATAACCATCAGCACGAGCTTTGCCGATCGTACGGATGAAATAGCGGCGTTGTTCTACAGCCTGGATTAAGGTGGGCAAAGGCCAATAATGAACCTGTTGACAGCGGAAAATATCAGCAAATCTTTTGCTGACCGCTCAATTTTGAATAATGTCAGCTTCAGCATCAACTCGGGTGAAAAGATCGGTGTGATCGGCATCAATGGCACTGGTAAATCAACGCTGCTGAAGATGATCGCCGGTCTTGAACCGCTTGGCGGCGGACAGCTGATCAAGGCTCGCGGGCTGCGCGTCGAATACCTGCCCCAGCAGCCGGAATTACCGGAAAACGCCAATGTCCTGCAGGCAGTCTTGCATGGCCATTCGCCGGTTATGCAGCTGATCCGCGAATATGAGACGGCAGCATCTGATCTGGCTGACGAACCGGAAAGCAGCGAATGGCAGAACCGCCTGATCCGGCTGTCGGTGCGGATGGATGACGCCAAGGCCTGGAATCTGGACAGCGAAGCCAAGAATGTGCTGACCCGGCTCGGTATCGCGGATTTCCGCCAGCCAGTCGCCCAGCTGTCCGGCGGTCAGAAAAAGAGGGTCGCCCTGGCTGCCGCCCTGGTCAATCCGGCCGATCTCCTGATTCTCGATGAGCCGACCAACCACATCGACACGAACACAATCGGCTGGCTGGTACAATATCTGGCCAGTTACCAGGGCGCCTTGCTGATGGTCACCCATGACCGCTATTTTCTGGAGCGCGTGACCCGGATCATGCTGGAGATCGACCATACCCGGCTCTTCAGGTATGAGGCGAATTACGAAAAGTGGCTGGAACTCAAGGCGGAGCGCGTTGAGCGTGAGCAGGCCAGCGAGCTGAAGCACCAAAACATCCTGCGCCGCGAACTGGCCTGGATCCGGCGCGGCGCCAAGGCCCGTTCCACCAAGCAAAAAGCCCGGATCGAGCGATTCAATCAATTAAATGAAATAGAATTCCAGACCGGCGACCAGAGCCTGAGCATCGCGGCCGCGTCAGCTCGGCTAGGCCGCAAGACCCTGACACTGGACAATGTCAGCATCAGCCTGGGCGGGAAGCTGCTGTTCAAGGACTTTTCTTATATTGTCAGCCGGCGCGAACGGGTAGGCCTGATCGGGTCCAACGGCTGTGGCAAGACAACGTTGCTAAATATCATCGCCGGCCTGCTGCCGCCGGACTCTGGCAGCAGGGATGTCGGCAGCACAGTCTGCCTGGGCTATTTCAATCAGGAAAACGACAGTATTGATCCCGACAAGCGGGTGATCGAATATATTCGCGAGACCGCGGAAATCGTCCGGACTCCCGAAGGCGCGCTGACGGCCGCGCAAATGCTGGAACTTTTCCTATTCCCGCCGGAAATGCAGTGGATGCAGGTTCGCCGGCTTTCCGGCGGCGAGCGCCGGCGCCTGTACCTTTTAAAAGTCCTCATGGGCGCCCCTAATATTTTGTTGCTGGATGAACCGACCAACGATCTGGATGTTACGACCTTGTCGATACTGGAAGATTACCTCGATGGCTTTCCCGGCGCTGTGATTGTGGTTTCCCATGACCGCTATTTTCTGGACCGGGTTGTGGCGCGCATCCTGGCGTTTGGGCCGGATGGGCGGATTCATCAGTATGAAGGCGATTACCGGGCGTATCAGGAACAGGTCCGGCAGACAGAGGCGCAGCAAACGGCTAACCTGCCTCAGCCGCCAAGCCGGCCGGCCAAGGACAAACAACCGGGGCATGCCGGTAAACCCGCCGCACCGGTTCGCGTTCGCTTGAAAATGAGTGAAAAATACGAATTGGAAACGATTGAGAGCCAGATTGCTGATTTGGAAAACCAACTTGCCGGCATCCGGGCCGCTCTTGAGGAATCTGCCAGCGATTATATCCGTTTGCAGGAATTGACGCTGCAGCTGGAGAAAGTCACGGCTGAATATGAGCAGACTATGAACCGGTGGCTTTATTTGAATGAGCAGGCCGAGCAGGCCGGACAACCCTGATCAAGCCCGGGAAACAGACCTCAGAAATAGTTGCGTGCTAGATCAGAAATGTTTGTTGCCAGATGGCAAGATTCACTTATAATGATAGATAAAGCTTTTATCGTCAGCTCGGGGGTTATATGGTTTTTTCGAGCCTGTTCTTTTTATATTGCTTTATGCCTTTGTGTTTGCTGACTTATGCGATCGTCAAGCCGGTCAAAGCCAAGAACTGGGTTCTGCTCATATTCTCTCTGTTTTTCTATGCCTGGGGCGAACCGGCCTGGGTTATCCTGATGATTCTGACCGGTCTTTTTGTCTATTGGAGCGGACTTAGGATCGATCGGTACCGCGGGCAGGCGAAAAGCCGCCTGTACCTTGTCCTGGCGATTATCGGCACGCTTTCTTCGCTGGCAATCTTCAAGTATTCCGGATTTTTTGTTGAGAACCTCAATCTGGTAACCGGCCTGCAGCTTGCGGTTCCCCGGTTCAACCTGCCGATTGGCATATCCTTCTACACGTTCCAGACCCTGACCTATGCGATTGACCTTTATCGCGGCAAATGCAAGGTTCAACGGTCTCCAGTCAATTTTCTGCTCTACGAAGCCCTGTTCCCGCAGTTGATTGCCGGGCCGATTGTCCGGTATGCCGATGTCGCCGACCAGATCGATAACCGGAAAGTGACCAGCGAAGGATTTATCAAGGGCATCAGCCGTTTCTCGATCGGGCTGGGTAAAAAAGTATTAGTTGCCAATTATGCCGGTGAACTGGCTGCGCAAACAATCGGCGGCAGTCTGGACAAATTGGGGATTGTCGACGGCTGGATCGGTCTGCTGGCGTTTACCCTGCAGATTTATTTCGATTTTTCCGGCTACTCCGATATGGCGATCGGGCTGGGCCACATGTTTGGATTTGATTTCAAAGAGAACTTCAATTACCCGTATATATCGCGATCCGTAACTGACTTTTGGCGGCGCTGGCATATTTCGCTCAGTACCTTCTTCCGGGATTATGTCTACATACCCATGGGGGGCAACCGCCGCCGGCAGATATTCAACCTGTTCGTCGTCTGGGGCCTGACCGGCCTCTGGCATGGCGCCAGCTGGAATTTCATCCTGTGGGGCCTCTACTATTTTGTCCTGCTGATTCTCGAAAAAAAAATCCTGCTTTCCCTGTTCGACCGGCTGCCGCGTTTTATTGGGCACCTTTATACCCTGTTGGCGGTTATGATCGGCTGGGTTTTCTTCTATTTCACCGATCTTGCTTCTATCGGCCAAATGCTGCGGTTATTGTTCGGTTTCGCCAGGCAGCCGGCATTCAAGCTGCAAGGCGATTACCTGCTGCTGGGGAACCTGCCTTTCCTGTTTTTTGCGGCTGTCGCAGCCACGCCGCTGATGGCGGGCGGGTTACGATCCTGCCGGCGCCGGCTGCTGAGCAGAAACAGGCACCCGTTTGTCACAGCCGCCGACATGTCAAGGAACCTTATCCTTTTATTTGCCTGCACCGCAACGTTAGTCGCTTCAACGTATAATCCGTTCCTGTATTTCCGCTTTTAGGAGGAACCCGGTATGAGAAAAAACCAGTTTTACATCGCCCTTTTCCTGGTTCCGCTGTGTTTGCTGTCCCTGCTCAATCTGGTGTGGCCAGATCAGATAATCTCGGAAATTGAGAACCGGACGCTCAGCCAAATGCCCAGCTTAAAGCTGGAATCATTGTTCAGTGGCCAATATACTTTAAAATTTGAAGAATATTTTGCGGACCAGTTCCCGTTCCGGCAATTTTTTATCGGCCTCCATCAGCAGTCGATGGATCTGCTCAAGTCTCCTTTTACCGGGGATGTGGCCCTGATCAGCCGGCCAGGCCACGATACCGGCACCGGTGAGACTCTCGAGCATGATCCGGATGATCATGTGATCTTGCCGACGGCCACGGATACCGGTAACAGCACAACGACGCCAACAACACTGCCAAGCGGCGCGACAGATCCGCAGACAACACCTGAGCCCACTCCCGTTGTGACCGAGCAGACTCAGCCGACCGAACCGGAAGCAACAGCGCCCGCGGTCGAGGGCGAAGTCGAGAGCTTCAGCGCGGTGATCATTGTTAACGGGTATGCCATGGAATTGTATTATTACAGTGAAAACAGAGTCAGCCGTTATGCAGAACTGATCAGCCGGCTGCAGGCGAAGGTTCCGGAGGCAAGAATTTTCGACCTGGTCGCGCCGACATCGCTGGAATTTCACTCGCCGGAAAAATACCACAGCAATTCGAGTTCGCAAAAGGATGCGATAGCCGCCATATATGCGAAAATGCCCAACGGTGTCATTGCGGTTGATGCTTATGATAAATTAGTCCGCCATTATGATGAATACCTGTACTTTCGTTCCGATCACCATTGGACTGCCCGCGGCGCTTTTTACGCTTACACAGCTTTCTGCGAATCAGCCGGACTGGAACCGGCGGCCTTGGACACGATGGAAACCGGTTTTATCGCCGGTGATTTCCTCGGCACGCTCTACAAGTACACCAATAGTCCGCGTCTCAAGGAAAATCCGGATTCTGTCGAGTATTTCCTGCCGACTGTCGAGAGTCAGGGCTATGCCTTCTCATCGACTGCTATGTCCGAGGGTTATAAGGTTAAGGCAGTCCGGACCGAAATTTCCAGCGGCAACAAATACCTGGCATTCATCGGCGGTGACAATCCGCTGACTCATTTTACAACTACGCTAACCAACGGCAAAAGCATCGTCGTTCTCAAAGAGTCCTACGGCAATGCTTTTGTGCCTTTCTTGCTCAATCATTACCAGGATGTCTACGTTATCGATCCCCGCAGCCTGAAAGCCGACCTGCCGGAGTTCATCCGCCAGCACGGTATACAGGATGTCCTGATCTTGAATTACACTTTCGGCGTCAGCAACACCACATGGAACAACGGTTTTGAAGCAATGATCGGCTAAGCGAGCCGGTTTACCGTTTGAGGTAAAAAATGATTAAGACTATGATAACGGCTCATTCTGGCTGCGAGGGCACTCCGGATAATTCGCTGGAATATATTCAATGCGCGCTGCAGATGCCCCTTGAAGGCCTGGAGATTGATGTGCGTACCGATGGCGCCGGTACTCTTGTCCTGGCTCATGATAAAATGCACATGGGGAAAAAGCCTGTCACCTTATCAGAAGCTTTCAAATACTTTCGAGACTTTCCGCAGATCCTGATCAATTGTGATTTAAAACAAAGAGACCTGGAAATTCCGGTTCACCATTTAGCTTGCCAGTTAGGAGTCGGCAAGCAGCTGGTTTTTTCCGGAACCGTTGACCCGGGTACATGGCCATTAAAAAAACTGACAGACGTTCAGCTTTTCCTTAATGTCGATTTGATCGTTCCATATGCCTGTCAGATTTTACATGCTCCTAATTCATTGTACCAAGGCCGAGTTCTGGAAAGGATACATAAAACCTTCCTGGAAAGCCACGCTTCATGCTTAAATATGAATTACCAATTTTGCACGGATGATTGCATGGCCTGCCTCAACCAGATGGAGATGCCTTTTTCACTTTGGACTCCGGATCTGGCTCCTGATATTATACGATTGCTTAATGGCAAAGCATACAATATTACGACCCGACAACCGCGCTTAGCCCTGGATTTGCGCCGGGACCGGAACAACCTGATCTCGTGTCGATCGGATTCGGGGCAAACGACCAGTGCAAAATGGACTACCGGTAAATAGCGGTTTATTGTCCTTGCACTTTACAGGAGTAAAACCGGCAAGATAATTCGGGTATATCTTGTAATAATTGCAGCAAACGGGCAGAAGCACCGCTCGGGTGATTGAGCCCGGCTTCCCACGACTCGATTGTTTTTTTAGATACACCCAGAACTGAGGCAAAGACCGTTTGAGTCATGTTGAAACCGATGCGAAGATCACGAATTTCTGACCAATTCTAAAGGGCCATTTTTGCGTATCGGTCAAACAGGAAGGCGACCCGATCGGCATCGGAGGCGAATCTTTTGCCATACGCTTTCTCAACTTCAGCATCCAGTTTCTGGTGAGCCTTGACTAAAACCGGCGGCATGGTCAGTGGATCATACAGATCGGCCAGTGAGGATTGCGGGTATAGCTCGCGGGCAGACAGGACAGCCTGGGCGGCTGCAGTAATCGCCTGACGCTGCTGTTCAGTCGTTAACGGCCAGGGGAAGTTGTTATAAACAATATCTTTCGAATATCGGTAATCGGATTTCAGTCTGCCGCAGGTATAACGGGTCCAGGCCATGTGCATGGATGAGGTCAACACACCCAGATGATAGATTGCGGCATCGGGGATGATCAGAACGGCATCGCTCGCGATCACGTTAGGGTGGACAAAGCCCATGGGAATGTATTTCCGGCGCTCAGAGGAAACTCTGGGCACGAGGATGTAATCAGTCCCAGGCTGGGCGATCTGGCAAAACAGCGCCGGCGTGTCGGCAAATCTACGGGTTTCCGCGGCTACGCTTGAACTGCGGAACTGCCGGACGAACTCGATTCTTTTCATGACCGGCGGCACCCCTCTTATTTCACTGGGATCCACTCCGTCCAGCCACAGGCACCACCTGTTCTTCCGGTTGATAAACTCGAACGAGCCAACATAAGGCCGGATCCAGCCATCGGCAACCGGATGGGCAGCTAACAGGGATTCCCGCTCCGCATCGGACAGAATCAAACCGCCGCCGTCACGCGGCATGCTGCCAAAGCTCATGCGGGGCACCTGGGAAAGGGGATAGGATCGGTTATAGATAAAAACGCTGACCGCGTCAACCAGATAAGGGTTGATGTTGGCGGACTGGATTTGCTGCGGTTCTTTCGCGCTGACATTTTCGTAATCAAATAAATGCTTCTTTTTCGCTCCGGTTTGCGAAAAACCAACGATGATGCAAAATACTGAAGCGTTCCCTTTGGCTTCGTTGGACCACTTGAATGTCCGGTGCGCGAAGTCGATTTCAATCCGGTACCTGGTCATCAGTTCTTTCCAGATTAAACCGACCTGCTGCCCCTGGCAGATGCTGTTGGTGGCGACAAAAGCACATCGGATCTGCGTTTGATCGATATATTGGGCCGCTTTAACAAACCAGGCGGCAACGTAGTCGATTTCACCGGCGCCATTGAAACTTGCTCCGAAGATCGCTTGAAGTTCCTTTCTTTGCTGGACGGTCATATTCATGGCTCCGACGAACGGCGGATTGCCAAAGATAAATGTGAGCTTCTCCGGCGGGATTACGGTTTTCCAGTCCAAAACCAGCGCATTGGCGCGGACGATATTCGCCTTAGCTGTGAGCGGTAATCGTACATAATACAAACCGAATTCGTCCGACATTTTCATATTCATCTGATGATCCATCAGCCACATGGCGGTCTGGGCGATCTGTGCGGGAAACTCCTCGATCTCGATCCCATAAAACTGATCGACACTGACTTTGGCCATGGTTGCGACATCGATGAGCTGAGCCGTACCGAGCAGTATTTTCAGCACTTCAATTTCCAGCAGGCGTAGCTCCCGATAGGATATGATTAGAAAATTACCGCATCCGCAAGCCGGATCGAGAAATTTCAAACCGGCAAGTTTATTGTGGAAGGCTTCAAGCCGCCGCCGATTTGCCTTGCAGCTGGCAAATTCCTCTTTAAGTTCGTCGAGGAAGAGTGAATGGATGACTTTGAGAATGTTTTCTTCGCTGGTATAATGGGCTCCCAGAGATCGGCGCTCATCCGGTTTCATGACCGACTGGAACATTGCGCCGAAAATAGCCGGGCTGACCCGCCCCCAATCCAGGCGGCAGCAGTGCAGCAGCTGCTGGCGCATTTTACCGGTAAACCCGGCTGCCTGCAGGTGTTCCGCGAACAGCTGGCCATTGACATAGGGGAATGATCGCAAGTCCTCTGGCAGGTTTTTCAAACGATTAGCCGCCGGAGTGTTCAGCAGTTCGAACAGCTGGGCCAGGCGCATGGCCAGATCGGAACCGTCCTCTTTTGATTGTGCCAGATAGTCAAAGAATTGATTTTTATTAAACAGCGTGGTATCGTCGGCGAAAAGGCAGAAAAGCATGCGGACGAGATATAACTCCAGCTGATGGCCTTCATACCCAATGGCTTTCAGATCATCATGAATTTTGCCCATTTCTTCGGCTGCTTTGAGGTTGACAGGGTCCTGCTCTGGGATATCCGTTGGCTGATAACCGGCGAGAAATCCAAACAGACGCACTTTCTGGACCAGGTCTTTCAAGGGGAACTCCCATTGCAGATCAAAATCAAGATCATATAAGCGAAAATTTTGGAAATCAGAGACAAGAACATAGCGCGGCAATTCGCTGTCCGACAGGCCGTAGAAATAGCCTCTCGCCTGGTCATAGGCCTTATCCAGGCTTTTCCCCCGCGATTTCATTTCGACCAGAATGACGCCCTTCCAAATCGAATCGATAAAGCCGTCTTTCCCCGCGATTGTTTTCACTTTCGACTCATATTTGATGAAACGGCGCCTGGAGACGCCGAATACCCGAAAAAAATCGTCCAGGAATGATTTGGCCTCGCTGTCCTCGCAGCCTTCGTTTTCCCACTCTTTGCTGAAGGTCACCGCTCTTGACTTGATTTCATTCCATGATAATGCAGACATAATATCCTCCCAGCGAAACACTGATGATATTATGCCATATCCTATAGCTCCCTGACGAGATCCAGGAATTTGGCGGAGCTGATCACCGGTCAGTCATTTTGTGCCGCTTCGATCATTGACCGCGAATATTCAGTCATGGTCATGTCGTTGCGCTGATGGAACAGGCGGGAGAAGTAGTGCGGATTGTCATAACCCAGACTGGCGGCAATCTGGGTGAAATTCAAGTCGCCTTCCTGGATCATGCGTTTAGCCTCATCCAATTTCAGATCGATGAACCAGTCGATAATGCTGCTTCCGGTTTCGTTCTTGAAGAGCTTTTTCATCTGGGCGACACTATATCCGGTTGCCTGGGCAATCTGGGACAAGGTCAGTTTTTCGTGGACATGATCTTCCAGGCAGGTTTTGATGTTCGCTGCCAACTGGCGGTTGTTTTTCAAGAGCGCATAGGATTCTGCCCGCTGCTGGATTCTAACCGAGCGGCTTTGGCGATAGAGCAGGATCAGCATCTGTTCCAGGCTATTCTGGATCAGCTGGGCCGAGCCGAACAATCGGCCGGGGATTTCCAGCGGGACACTTCCCGGTTTTTTCTCCGGAAGCAGGTTGCCGCCAGCTTCGCGGAGGGCAGTTTGCAAGGATTCCCTGGCCAGACCGTTCAGGGGCAGGATCTTGTGGGTGAACCACGGCATGTGTTCACTGTTGCTGATAAACGAACAGACGATAAAGTTGGCTGGAGTTTGGCTCCATGCCTGGACGGCATGAAACTCACCTGGACAATGAAATGCCAATTCGCCGGCTTTGAGAACATACTGCTGATCGCCTGCGGTGATCAGCATCTGGCCCTTATCGGTATAGATGAACTCCCAGAAATCATGAGTTTCGCCCTCGAAGTAAAAATTACGCGGGCTCTTGTAATAGAAAAGGCTGATCAGCTCCGTGATAGCCAGTTCCTTATCGAGAAGATGATGGCGATACAAGCATTCCATGTCGCTTTCCTCCCGGCTGAAGGTCTGATAATAAGCTGGAGGTCTGATAACAGTGAGTCTCAGGATCAGTTTACTGCACTATCCGCGTGGCGTCCAGAGAACTGTCAGCCGGTTGTAGCCGATTCTGCACAAATGATCTCACATACTTCATTTTAACTCGGGTTGATCCGGCATAAAATTGTTTTATAGGCATTACTGATCTTGCTATGAATTTTGATGCAAAAAAGAAGGGCGGGAGATCCATGAAAAAAGGCATCAGTATCTGGTCTTTTTCCGGGCAGCCTCTGGAAACCTGTTTTCAGATGGCCAAATCAAATGGCTTTGATGGTGTCGAGGTCGCTCTGGCAGAAACCGGTGAAATCAACCTGACATCAACCCAATCCGATATGGCTGCGGTCAGGTCGGCGGCCGACCGCCAGGGAATCTCACTTTACAGCGTCGCCAGCGGGCTTTATTGGACGTATTCGCTATCCTCTGATCTGCGCGAGGAGCGCGAAAAAGCCCGTTCCGTCGTTGTCCAACAACTTAAAGTTGCCGCTTGGCTGGGATGTGACACCATCCTGGTCATTCCCGGCAGCGTCAAGTGCGGTTTTTCCGAAAATGCGCCTGTCGTTCCGTATGATGTTGTGTATGAACGGGCGCTGGACGCCCTGCGGGAACTGGCGCCGATCGCCGAGGACCTGGGCGTGGCCATCGGCCTGGAAAATGTCTGGAATCAATTTTTGCTGTCGCCGCTGGAGATGCGGGCACTGATCGACCAGGTTGCCAGCCCGGCGGTCGGCGCTTATTTTGACGCCGGCAATGTCGTGGCTTTCGGTTACCCGGAGCAATGGGTGAGAATCCTGGGAAACCGCATCCGTAAAGTGCATATCAAGGACTATCGCGCGGCAGCCGGAGGCTTGTCCGGTTTTGTCGACCTGCTCGCTGGCGACGTTAATTTCCCCGCCGTCATGGCCGCACTGCGCGAAATCGGCTATGATGGCTGGATTACCGCCGAAATGGGCGCTTACCACCATTATCCGGAGACAATCCTGCCGAACACATCGGCCGCCATGGATAAAATACTCGGCAGAACGTAATCGGACAGGTTTACATCAGAGCGGCGCGCGCCTGTCGTAATACGGCGCAAGGAGGGAATAAATGATCAATGTTGGGTTACTCGGTTTTGGCGGCATCGCCCAGGTACACCGGGCTGCGTATGACAGCCTGGCCAGGAAAGGATTTCCGGTCTGTCTGAAGTCAGCCTGCGATATCGATCCGGAGCAGTTTACAAGAAAGATCGCTATCAATCTCGGTACGGCGGCAGTCGATGAAAAAAACCAGATGCAGGGCTACACGGACCTGGATGAGATGCTGGCCCAGGAAGATCTGAATCTGATCGATATTTGTCTGCCGACCCCCTTGCATGCGGCAAATGCCATTGCCATGCTGAATCGCGGCTACAATGTGCTGAGCGAAAAGCCCATGGCCCGCACGCTATCCATGTGTAACGATATGCTGGCTGCGGCCGAAAAGGCTGAAGGGCGCCTGATGATCGGCCAGTGCCTGCGCTTCTACCCCCAATATGAATACATCAAGGACTTGATCGACAAGGGCACCTATGGCCGTGTTATCAGCGGATTTTTTGAGCGGATCAGCGGACCTCCGATCTGGGCCTGGCAAAACTGGTTTATGGATTATGAACGTTCCGGCGGCTGCCTCCTGGACATGCATATCCATGATCTGGACATGATGCGCTACCTGTTCGGAGAACCGGAATCTGTCTCCTGCCGCACTCAGAATGTACAGTCGAAGATGGATGTGGTCCACAGCCGGTTAAACTATGCCGACAAACCGGTTTTTGCCATCGGCGACTGGTCTTTGGATGGCGTCCCGTTCCGCCACGGGTACCGGATCGGATTTGAGCAGGCCACGGTCGTCTTCGACAGCAGCGTAGTCACGGTCTATCCCCGTTCCGGCGCATCTTTCACGGCCGATTTGCCTTACGAGGAGGGCGGTATCGAGCGGGAAATCGCCTACTTTATTTCTCTCATCGAATCGGGTCGGCCAAACGAAAAGAATCCGCCGGAAAGCGCCGCGCTGACGGTCCGTCTGGCGGAGACGCTGCGCGACAGCGCTTTGCAGGGCGGCATCCAGCTGCCATTCTCGGGAGGCAATCTGTCATGAAAATCGGTGTGATCATTGGCTATCATTGTGGCGTTAACTTAGCCGATCAATTCCAGCAAGCACGCGACCTGGGACTTGACGGCTGTCAGCTCAACATCTGGGATCGCTCCCTCTATACCGACGAACAGGCCTGCATCGTACGCCAGGCTGCCGCCCAGACCGGGCTGGAGATCTCGGCCCTCTGGGCGGGCTGGAGCGGACCGGCGGAATGGAATTTCACCGGCGGCCCGGCAACCCTGGGCCTGGTGCCCCCGGCATACCGGGGCATCCGACTGCAGGAACTGCTTGCGGCAAGTGAATTCGCGGCGAAAATCGGCGTCAGCGACATGATCACCCATGTCGGCTTTCTGCCTGAAACACCCGACGACCCGAACTACAACGGCGTCGTCGTCGCCCTGCGCCACCTGGCCTCCGTCATGAAAACCCGCGGCCAGTATTTCCTGTTCGAGACCGGCCAGGAAACGCCGGTCACCCTCCTCCGGGCGATCCAGGACATCGGGACCGGCAACCTGTTCGTCAATTACGACACGGCCAACCTTCTGCTCTACGGAAAAGCGAACCCCGTCGACGGCCTGAAGGTCCTCGGCCGGTATGTTCGCGCGCTTCACGCCAAGGACGGGTTCTATCCGACGGACCCCCACGAACTCGGCCAGGAAGCGCCGATCCCCGAAGGTGAGGTCGATTTCCCGGCCGTCATCGCCTCGCTGAAGGCTCTGGATTTCCGGGGAAGCATCATCATCGAATGCGAGCTGTCCGGGACAGAAAACGACTATATTTTAAAAACGAAGGAATATCTCGAGAGGCTGATCTCCGAGGCCTACGGGAAATCCGCCGGTCGGGGATTCTGATCAGGATTTGACGGCCAGGGCAAAAGCGTCCGCCCAGTGATCCGGTTCCAGCCCCGGGGACTGGACGGCACAACGGAGATACGTCTCCCGCACGACATCAAGGACCGCGGACCGCTCGGCCGGCGCGTCGCGCAGGGCTTCCTCGATCTC
>DOFA01000143.1:695-7676 GCA_003532195.1 Clostridiales bacterium | reverse complement strand
AGCGATGACCAAGGCAGACACCAGCATCGTCAGCAGAATGCCGTAGACGACATTGAGGTTTTGTTTGACGGCTTTTTGCTCGTTATCCCAATTCAGCTTAGGCCAGAACAATTCGAATATGATGCCGGCCAGGTTGGGCAATAAAGTGGCGCCCGGCAGCACCGCCAGAAGGAGCAAGTCAAACCACAGGGGTGGCTGGATCAGGATTATGAAGATCAGGAACACCAATAACGTGCCGCACAGGCTGAACAAGATGCCAACTGTCAGTTTTGCCCACAGCTGACGGGCATAGGACATCGGCCAGATTTTCATCAGATAGAGCAGCTTGCCTTCGCGGGACAGGGCGCTTTCGGCAATGCCGTTGGTTCCGGAGACAAAACAGGCGGCAGCAAAACCGATTGCCAGTGCCAGCGAAGCAGTCCCGCTCTGAGGATCGAAAGCTGTCTCCCGCAGCATACGGATGAGTGTGCTGATTTCGTCGCTGCCGTTCTGGGCCAGCAGAGGCAGTGCGATAAAAAACGGAAAAAGAAAATTTATGATCACATTGTTCATGAAAAAAATGGGCGTGCGCACCAGCACGCGGACGTCTTTCAGGACATAAGCCCAGAAAGCCGGCTGGCTGGCGCCCGTATCGGCCAATTCCCGGCTGGTCAGGCGGCGGTGGCTGGCGGCTGAGGATGTTAGTCCGATCACGCCCTTGAAATAAAGCAGCCGGCTCAGGCGCAATGTCACGAACAACACGGCGGCGGCGATCAGGATCAGCAAGGCGATCTGCCCGGCAGCCGGCCAGCCGGCCGGTTCGGCGAGCGCAACCGCAGCCTGGGAGGTTCCCGGGAAAATTGAAGCGGTAATTCGGGCAATTTTACCGGCGCCGCTGCCCAGCAGGTTTGAGAGATCCTTTTCCGAAAATGAAGACAGCGACTGGCTGCCAAAAGAAACGCCCAGGGCCAGAGCCAGGGCCAGCATTCCCGAGACCATGCTGAAGCGGTCCTTGTTGCGGGCCAGCGGTGTGAAGCGCATGATCAGCATGACCAGGATGGTGGACAGGCAGAGCGGAATGACCGGCAAGATCACTATGACGGCCAAAAGATACAGAAAGTATAACAGGCCGGCGCCGCTGCGCACGCCATAGACGATCAGGCCGGGCGCAACCAGGGCGACCAGGAAAAGATATTCGTAAAACGCCGTGACCAGCATTTTGGCGCCGATGATGTCGTCGGCCCGCAAGGGCAAGGGCAGTATTTTCTCCACATCGCTGGAGTGATAAAAAATGCTGACAACATACAAAACACCGAAAAAGAATACCATCAGCACGCCGAGACTCAGGTACAGGCTGATCAGCAGGCTTTGCAGACCGGCCGGAGCCAGCAGATCATAGAACCCGATCGATGTGAAAGTCATAATGAACGTCAGGTACACCGCGAGAAGGGTAAATAAAATCAGGCTGCCGATCAGGCTCCGTTTTTTGCGGCGGCGCCCGGTGTCGCCAGACAGGCTGAGCAGCCCGTTGCCGCGGATCATGACCGAGGCCAGACGAAACAGGTTTTTCATGCCTGCGCCTCCCCATTCCCAGCGTCGCCCACCAGCTCGAGAAACATCGTCTCCAGCGAGGAATTCGACCGCACATGCTCCCGCATGCCCTCGATCGTGCCGCAGAAGAGAATGCGGCCGCGGTCGATGATCGCTACGCGGTCGCAGACTTTTTCGGCCACATCAAGGACATGGGTTGAAAAAAAGACGGTTTTGTCGGAATCGGCATGCTCCCGCATCATTTCCTTAAGCACGAAGGAAGAACGGGGATCGAGGCCGGTCATCGGTTCATCGAGGATCCAGACATCCGGATTGTGCAGAAGGGCGCCGACGATCATCAGTTTCTGGCGCATGCCATGGGAATAGCTCTGGATCCGGTCTGCCAGGGCGTCCGCCAGGCCGAAGCGCGCCGTCAGGCTGCCGATGCGTTCGGTCCTTTCCGCCGGCGGCACCTGATAGATATCGCCGATGAAACGCAGATACTCGACGGCTTTCAGGCGCGGAAAAATATTGGGATCATCCGGGACAAAACCGAAGGATCGTTTGGCCGCCAGCGGCTCCTTGACAATATCATAGCCGTTGACCAGGACTTCGCCCTGGTCCGGCGTCAGAATGCCGGTCATCATCTTGATCGTCGTAGTCTTGCCGGCGCCGTTCGGACCGAGGAAACCAAATATTTCACCATTCTCCACGGTCAGGTCGATCTGGTCGACCGCCTTGATTTTACCGTTATAGCTTTTACTGACTTGTTTCAAGACAATCATTTTCCGTCATCCTCCAACGATTCGAAAATTACACCAGTTTCAGATACTAGTGCAATCATAGTACGGACTGCGAAAGTTGTCAAAATCAAATCAGCAAGATATCCCGGTACTCATTCTTCGTGATACCATCCGAGGAAACGCAGCAGCGGCATTTCCCGGCTCAGCTGATATAAAGTCGCCAGCATTGGCTGCAGCTGGCTGCCAAAGCATTCAAAATCCAGATAGAACAAGTAGGTCCATGGATTGGCCAGATCCGGCCGCGACTGGATCTTGTTCAGGTTCAGGCCATAATCACCGAAGACGGCCAGGGTGGCCGCCAGCGACCCGCTGCGGTGCGGCAGCCGCAGCACCAGGCTGACCCGGTCGGCATCCGGGGTGACGCGGAGGGTTTTCCCGACTGCAATAAAGCGGGTCTGGTTGACCTGCGAATTGGCGATATCAGACAGGATAACCTCCAGTCCGTGCGCTGCCGCCGCTTCATCGGATGCAATGGCAGCCAGGCCGGGATCGCCGGTCTGGGCGACGGTCTCGGCGGCGAAGGCCGTATTCAGGGATTCCCTGACTTTCCAGCCCTGACGCCGGATCAGATCGGAACACTGGGCCAGAGCCTGGGGATGGGAGATGACCGTATGAATCCCGTCCAGGGAACAGTGATTCGTTCCCAGCAGGCGATGCTGGATCGGCAGGGACAGGGAACGCCAGATCAGGAGATCGTGCTGCAGCAGCAGATCATAGACGGCATCGACCGTACCGGCGGTGCTGTTTTCCCAGGGCAGGACGGCCAGATCGGCCTGGCCGTCCTGCACCAGGCGGCAGGCCTCCTCCCAGGTAGCCGACTGGATCGCCGGCACACCGGGAAACAAGCGTTGGCTGGCCTGGGCAGCGTAGGAGCCGGCAGATCCCTGGTAGACGATCTGACCGAGTTCCGGCAGGCCTGACGGCGCTTCCCTGATCCGCCGGCCGAGTTCAAAGTCGCCAGCGGCAGCTAAAATCGCATCATACTGGGCGCCGCGGGACAGGCGCATCAAACTGCGCAGCAAGATCCCGACCCGGATGGCGTCGGCAGGCAAAGCCTGCGTAACCGCCTGTTTGACGACCTCATCTTCCCGCTGCGGATCAAAAACCGCCGTCCGCGACCTGGCCTTGAACTCGGCTATCCGCCGGGCAAGCGCCATGCGGCGGTTAAAGAGGTCGATCAGTTCCCGGTCAATTTCCCCGATATCCGAGCGAAAGCCGTTTAATTCAGCCGCCGGTCCCGGTTGTGAATCAGGCTGGGTATCCATCAAGATTGTCCTTTCAGCACTTGGCACAGTTGCTCGGTGCCCAGGCGGTAGCTGTCCAGGCCAAGCCCGACCACCTGGCCGCAGCAGACGGGATGGATGACCGACAAGTGCCGGAACGGCTCCCGTTTATAAATGTCCGAGATGTGGATTTCCATAACCGGCAGACCGCAAAGCTCGATCGCGTCGCGCAAAGCGTAGCTGTAATGGGTCAGGGCGCCGGCATTGATCAATATTCCGGCATATTGGCCGATCGCCGCCTGGATCCGGTCGACCAGATCCCCTTCATGGTTGGACTGAAAGCAATCCAGGCCATAGCCGAAGCCGGCCGCGGTCCGGCGGGTCAACTCTTCGACATCGGCCAGCGTAAACGTGCCGTATTGTTTAGGATCACGCCGCCCGAGCATGTTCAGGTTCGGCCCGTTGAGCAGCAGCAGGCGGGCGGAGGTTTTTGGCAGCTCACTCATGGCAGCTCTCCCTTCCCCCGGCCGTAAACAGGCCGGAACCCAGCATCAGGTCGAGAGCGAAAACCGCCGCGGCCGCTTCGACCACCGGCACAGCCCGCGGAACAATGCAAGGGTCATGCCGGCCGTGGACGGTCAGGCGATCTTCCTGCATCGTCTCCAGGTTGACGGTCTGCTGTTCCTGGCCGATCGAAGGCGTCGGCTTGAAAGCGGCCCGGAAGACCAGCGGCATGCCGGTACTGATGCCACCTAAGACGCCGCCGCTGTAATTGGTGCGATAACTGACGGCCTGGTTCCTGATGACCGGAACATCGTTGTGTTCTGATCCACGCATGCCGGCGGCGGCAAAACCCGCTCCGAATTCCACGCCCCGGACCGCCGGGATACTAAGGATCAAGCTGCCCAGACGCGATTCCAGGCCCTCGAAAATCGGATCGCCCAAACCGGCCGGCAAGCCCAGGATCATCGCTTCAACAATGCCGCCAACCGAATCGGCAGCTAAACGGGCAGCCTCGACGGCTGCCGCCATCGCCTGGCCGGCAGCATCGTCCAGCACGGCCAAGGGCTTGTCTGCCAGGGCGGCCAGCTGATCCGGATCCGGCTGAGCCGGATTAAAAGGCAAGTCGCGGATACCGGCTATTTCCAGGATGTGGCCGGCAATCCGGATTCCCCGGGTTTGCAGGATCTGGCTGCAGATGGCGCCGGCAAAGGTCAGCGGCGCGGTCAGCCGGCCGGAGAAATGGCCGCCGCCGCGCGGATCCGCGAAGCCCCGATAGCGCTCCCGCCCTGTCAGGTCGGCATGTCCGGGCCGGGGACGGACCTGCAGGTCCCGGTAGTCGCCGGATCGGGTATCCGTATTGCGGATCAGGGCTGCCAGCGGAGTCCCGGTCAATCGGCCGGCATAGACGCCGGACAGGATTTCCGCTTCGTCCGCCTCTTTGCGGGGCGTCGACCAGGGCGTCCGCCCCGGCGCGCGGCGCAGGGCATATCGGCGGACCGCCTCAAAATCCAGTTCCATCCCCGGGGGCAGTCCGTCGATCACGACGCCGATCCCCGGTCCGTGTGATTCACCGAACAGGCTGAGCTTCAGGTTTTGTCCCCAGCAGGATCCCATCGATGTCACCTCCCAAACGGCTAAATTCTGTAAAAAAATCCGGGTAAGATTTGTTGACCGCTTCAGCCCGCCGCAAAAGGACGCCGTTTCTGGTGGAAAGGGCGGCGATGGCCAAGGCCATGGCGATCCGATGGTCAGCCCAGGAATCAGCTGTTCCGCCGGCCAGGCAGCCGGCGGCGCCGCTTTTCCCGCTGCCCCGGACCAGCAGGCCGTCGTCGGTCTGGACGATATCCGCGCCGATAGCCTGGAGCGCCTGCTGCGTCGCCTGCAGGCGATCGCTTTCTTTCAGGCGCAATCGTCCGGCGCGGACAAACCGGGTGTCGCCGGCGGCCAGGGCGGCGGCAACAGCCAAGGCCGGCACCAGATCGGGAATTTGCGCGGCGTCGATCTCATAAACCGCCCGACCCTGTCGAAAATCGTCCAGGAGCTGCAGGATCACCCGGTCGCCCTGGACAGATTCCGGGTTCAGGCCGGTAACCGTCAGCGGGCTTCCGGCATAAGCGGCAGTCAGCCAGAAGGCAGCCTGGGAATAGTCTTTTTCAACCTGATAAGCGGTCGGGCGATAATGCTGGCCGCCCGGCACGCGATAACCGCTGCTAGTCTTTTCGACGGCAATGCCAAAAGTCTTCAGGGTGCGCAAGGTCATGTCCACGTAAGGTGCCGATTCCAACGGCGATGTCAGGCGGATAACCGAGTCTTCCTCCAGCAAGGGCAGTGCCAGCAGCAAGCCCGACACATACTGGGAGCTGATATGGCCGGGAACTTCGAACAATCCCCCGGTCAGCTGGCCGGACAGGCGCAGCGGCAGCGAAGCGCCCGGCGGAAATTCCAGCTGGACGCCATGCCCGGTTAAAATCGCCAGGTAATCGGCCAGCGGCCGTAATGGCAGCCTGCCGCTCCCAGCCAGGATGACCGGCGTCTGACGCGCGGCGCCCAGAGCCGCGATGACCGGTATCAGCAGCCGAAGCGTCGTACCTGACTCACCGCAATCCAATTGGATCGTCCCCTTCGCCAGGGCGGCCAGGCAGCGCCGGGTAGCTTGAATATCCTCGGACGATTCCAGCGGCAAGCCGCCGACCAGATCCGGGCGGCCGGCCAGGCTGGCGGCGATCAGGGCGCGGTGGGCGTCGCTTTTCGACGGCGGCGGCGTCACTGTACCGCGTAAAAGTCCCGGTCGGATCATCAGGTCAGACATGGTTCCAGACCTCGTGCACAGCCTGGTCCAGCTTATCCATTTCCATGGGCAGCAGGAAGGCCTCGCCTGGCTGGCGCAGCAACACATAATAAATCCGGCCGGCCAGGCGTTTTTTGTCGCTGCGGACTGCGTCCAGCAGTTCGTCGGCAGACAGCGGCGCGCTGACCGGCAATTGATAATCGGCCAGCAGCCGGCGCACGCGATCCGCGGTCCCGGCGGCCGACAGGCCCAGCCTTTCGCCGATGGCGGCCGCGGCGGCCATGCCGACGGCCACAGCTTCGCCGTGGGTATAGGTCTGAAATCCTGTTGCCTTCTCCAGGGCATGACCAAGGGTATGGCCGAAATTCAGGAGCATCCGCTCGCCGCTGTCCTTTTCATCCAGTGAAACGACAGCTGTCTTGATCCGCACGCAGCGCTCGAGAATCCATTCCAGGTCATAGGTCTTTTTCTCAACCTGCTCCAGCAGCGCCAAATCGCGGATCAGGCCGTATTTGATCACTTCCGCCATGCCGTCGGCCATCTGGCCGCGGGACAAGGAGCGCAGCAGTCCGGGATCCATGATCACCGCCCGGGGCTGATAGAAAGCGCCGGCCAGATTTTTGCCGAATGGCAGGTCGATGGCCGTCTTCCCGCG
>DOFA01000143.1:0-673 GCA_003532195.1 Clostridiales bacterium | reverse complement strand
CGCGGCTGCGAACCCGGCCAGGTCGCCGACCACCCCGCCGCCCAGGGCGATGACCGGATCGGTGCGGCTGATGTCGGCCCGGTGGAATTGTTCATAGAGCCAAAGCAGCCAGTTTGGGGTTTTACTGGTTTCTCCGGCCGGCACCACGGCGCTGGCAGCGGTAAATCCGCTGGCGCGCAGCGATTGCAAAGCTTGTTCCAAATACAGGCGGCTGACCTGGTCATCCGTCACGACCACCGCCTGGCGGCCGCGGCAGGCCTGGGCAGCGATTTTGCCCAGCAGATCCAATGACCCCTGCTTGATCAGGACCTGGTAATCGCCGCTGGCTGTGCTGGCCAATATTTCCGGCATGGCTGTGCCCTCCCTTTATATTTCCCGGCCGATCGCGGCCGCAATCGGCCGCAGCCGGTTCATCAGTTCCTGGAAGCTGTCCGGCGTCAGCGATTGCTGGCCGTCAGAAAGCGCCCGCTTCGGGTCATTGTGCACCTCGATGATCAAACCGTCGGCTCCCGCGGCCACCGCCGCCTTGGCAAGCGGTTCGACCAGCCAGGCAATGCCTCCGGCATGGCTGGGATCGACAAACACCGGCAGGTGCGAGCGGTTCTTGAGCACCGGAATCGCACTGATGTCGAGCGTGTTGCGGGTGCTGGTCTCGAAGGTGCGGATGCCGCGC
>DOFA01000222.1 GCA_003532195.1 Clostridiales bacterium | reverse complement strand
AACGAAGCGGCGATCAAGCTGGCGCGCGGATATTTTTATAAGAAAGGCCAGCCGCGGGCGAAGATCGTCTCCGCCCTGCATTCCTTTCACGGACGCACCCTGGCGACGGCAGCCGTCACCGGCCAGCCCAAATACAGCGCGCCTTTCGCGCCGTTGCCGGTCGGGTTCTGCCATATCCCCTTCAACGATCCGGATGCGCTGCGGGAATCTGTCACTGCGGACACCTGCGCCGTCATGCTCGAGCTGGTCCAGGGCGAAAGCGGCGTCCGGCCGGCCGATCCCGCCTACGCCCGGCTGGCGGAAGAACTCTGCCGGCAGACCGGTGCCCGCCTGATTATCGATGAGATCCAGACCGGCATGGGGCGGACCGGGAGCTTTCTGGCCAGTCAGCATTACGGAATCCAACCGGATATCGTGACCCTCGCCAAGGGGCTGGCCGGCGGCGTGCCGATCGGCGCCATCATTGCCAATGAAGACACGGCGTCCGGTTTCGAACCCGGCGACCATGGCAGCACTTTCGGCGGCAACCCGCTGGCATGCGCCGCGGCGCTGGCTGTCCTCGACGAATATGAAGCAACCGGGCTGGTCGAAGCAGCCGCCATTCGCGGCCGGCAGCTGCAGGATGCGCTCCGCGGCCTGGCGTCCGTTCAGCCGATGATCAAGGAAATCCGCGGTATTGGCCTGATGATCGGCATTGAGCTGGCCCAGCCTCATGCTGCGGCAATCAAGCTCAAGCTGATGGCAAAAGGTTATCTGGTCGGCTCGGTCGGCGCTTCCATCCTGCGTCTGCTGCCGCCGCTGATTCTGCCGGAATCAGTCATCGAACCGTTTATCACCGATTTGCAGGATACCCTGAAGGAGGCCGCACAATTATGAAGCACCTGATCAGTCTCGGAGACCTGACATCCGCGGAAGTCATCCAGCTGCTCGACCTGGCCGACGTGCTCAAGGCCCAGACGAAAGCCGGCATCGCCAAACCCTTGCTCGCCGGCAAGACGCTGGGCATGATTTTCGCCAAATCCTCGACCCGGACCCGCGTTTCTTTTGAGGTCGGCATGCTCCAGCTCGGCGGCCACGCCTTGTTTCTCAGTTCGCAGGACATCCAGCTGGGGCGGGGTGAATCGATCCCGGACACCGCCCAGGTCCTCTCGCGTTTCCTGGACGGCATCATGATCCGCACCTTTAAACACCAGGATGTCACCGACCTGGCCAAGTACGGCACGATCCCGATCATTAACGGGCTGACCGACCTGATGCATCCCTGCCAGGCCCTGGCCGACCTGATGACAATCCGGGAACACCTGGGAACGTTGCGCGGCCGGAAGCTGGCTTACCTCGGCGACGGAAACAACGTCGCCAACTCCTTGCTGCATGCCTGCAGCAAGGTTGGCATGGACGTAGCCATCGCTTCGCCGGCCGGATATGCCTGCGATCCCGCCTGCATTGCCGAAGCCCGGGAAGAAGCGGACCACCAGGGCAGCAAGGTCCTGCTGACCGACGATCCTTTCCTGGCCGCCGCCAATGCGGATGCCATCTACACCGACACCTGGGTCAGCATGGGGCAGGAAGCGGAAAAGGCCCGGCGGTTGGCCGTTTTTGGGTCCTATCAGGTCAATGACGCCATCATGGCAACTGCGTCTCCGCAGGCGATCTTCCTGCACTGCCTGCCCGCCTACCGGGGTCTGGAAGTTACCGAATCCGTCATTGACGGGCCGGCTTCGGTTATCTTCGACGAAGCCGAAAACCGTTTGCATGCCCAGAAAGCTGTGCTGGTCGCTCTGCTGGGATCCGGGTCGGCAGATCCTGACGCCATCGAATGAGCCGCGCCGACATCTGCATCCGCCAGGCCACGTCAGCTGATGGGCCGGAACTTCTCGAGCTGATCCGGATTGCAATGGCTGTTTATGCCCGGAATTCGGAAATCAGCACTTTACTGGATTCCCAGAAGGAAACCCTGGATGAATTGCTGGATCATATGCGGTCCGATCATGTTCTGGTCGCCGAGCACCGCGGCCGGCTGGTCGGCACCGTCCGCCTGATTCTGCGCGGAAACGGCGAGGCCTATTTCAGCCGTTTTGCCGTGCTGCCCGCCTTGCAGCAAAGCGGGGTCGGCAAACTGCTTTATCAGGCTGCCGAAGATTGGCTGCGCCTGAATGGCGTTCAGACGATCAAGCTGCATACCGCCCTGACCAATATGCCTTTAGTCGCTTTTTACCGTTCGCGCGGGTTTGAGCTCCAGGAGACAAAAACCGCGCGGGGTTATCCGCGCGGCTTGTTTGTGAAGAAATTTCCCGGCGGCTGAGCCGGCCAGGCGCCCTGCCCGCTTCAGTCGTAATAAAATGGCGGATATTCGCCGGCTGCTGTAGCCAGTATTATCGCACCAAAAAAAACGAAAAACGCGATAACCTGCACAATGATAAAGACCAGGCCGATGATATTGAGCGTCCGCGCGGTTTTGATTTTACTCTGCGACTGGGCCGGATTGTCATCAGACGAAGCCATCAGCGCAAAGATCAGGGCAATGATACCGAGAATGAATCCGACACCTAAGCCGCAGCAAAGCATGTTGATGATCGAGAAAACCACCATGCCGGTTGTCCGCGGCTGTTCCGGCGCCGGCGCGGCGCCCGGCTGACGGGCTGCGGCTTCGAACCGTCCGTCGCGGGCCGGGTTATAATCCTGGCGGATATAGGCTGCGCCTTCGGTCGGCCCCGGCTCCTGGTTTGGCGGATTATATGCCTCCGGACTGACAGGCTCAGCCGGCTGCTGAGCCAGTTGCGGATCCGTCGGGTATGGCTGCCGGGTCGTCTGCGGCACGCCGCATTCCGGGCAAAATTTGCTGCTTGATTCACTTTGGTAGCCGCAATTCGGGCAATACACGAAACATACCCCCTTGAAAGCAAACCGGATCGACTGCTTTCAGTTTAGGTTAATTCTCCGGTGCCGTCAATTGCATTCTGCGGTCAAAGGGCCTGCCAGTTCCTGTAAAAAGAAGAGTTTACCGGGCAAGGTGGGCATGTAAGTTGAAGGAATCCAAATATCCGGTCCATAGCGGAGAGTCGTCCACAAGGATTGGCCCTGCCATTGCATGCCCCGGCCCAAGGCGCCGTCACAGCCGCCGATGATACGGTCGGACTGTAAAAACAAGCCCGGCCCGATCGTGTTGGCCCGGCAGGGAACCAGCGTGGTGCGGCTTTTAAAGCTGGTGATGGCGTTCTGTTCAATGGTCAGCGGATGCAGTTTGGCGCCAAGCCGGTGCGTCTGCCGGCGCCACTCCGCTTCCGATGCAAATTCGGCAGCAAAATGCGGCTCCCAGAAGGCAATATGGCACATCCGCCCGATGCCGAAAACGGTGATCAGCCGGGCTCCCTGTTTTTTCAAGCTGCTGATTTTTTCAGCATAGGCTGGCAGCTGGCCGCGCGTGGCAAAATGGCGCTGTCCGGCCGGCACGGTCAACTCGCCGAGAGGACCGTAAAAAGCCTGCTGCATCGCGTTCTGGAATGCCGCGGGGTTGTCCGGCGGCAGGGTGTTGCCGTCGCCGTCGCTCCATTCGTCCATATTGAATCCCCAGACATGGGAACAGGAGATCCGCCAGGACTTCAGAAAATAGACTGCCCAGCGATACATGCCCATGGGGCCGACCGGAAAAATGAATGCCAGCTGCCGGCCTTCTTCCTGCGCCAGACGGATCTCGAGAGCGATTTCGTGCCCCATCATCATGTCGAAATCGTGAATGTCGCCGCAGGGAACCGGCTGAAAGCCCTCGTGCCACCAGGGCATCGGCTTCAGGATATCTTCCGGCGCCTGTGCGCAGCAGGCATCGATCCGCGCCAGATCCCACCCGGCCGGGTAAAAGTTTTCCAATAACGAACCTTGGACAGTGTCGAGAAAATTCATGTGCTCTTCCTCCATTCAATAGATCTGACCATTCCGGTCAGGGCAGCAGGCGCCGGGCGCGCATCCTCGGCCAGGCGCGGCAAACGCGGAAGCCTTCGGCATAACCGCAGCCGCACTGCAGGCCGCGGAAACGCGAACAGGTGCGCACAAATTCCGCAAAATCAATGCCATCGTGGTCGCGCATCCATTTAAGCTGACTGACATGCTGCTCCAGGGCATCGATCTTCTTTTCGATTTCAGAAGTGATGTCGACATATTCTTCCGGGAGAAAATTTACGCCGGCCAGCGTGTCCATATAATAGAGCGCGGCGATCGGCGAGGCCGGTTCAGACGCGTAATGGGGCACGCTGGTGTTGAAACCGGCGTCGAAGACCAGATGGCTGACTTCGGCGTGATCCCGCATATAATCGTCCGGGCTGTGGGTGATAATAAGATCGGGATTGCGGGCGCGGATCACATCAGTAAGCCGCGCCGACAGCGCGCTGTTGCCGGAGTCGACGGACAGGTCCGGCACGTCGAGCTGGACAATTTCCGCCCCCAGGATCTGAGCCGCCTGTTCGGATTCCTGGCGGCGGATCGCACGCAATTCATCCGGCATGATCCGCGCGTGCCCCATATTGCCATTGGCGACCAGGACCATCGTCACCTGCGCGCCGGCGTCGGCATAACGCCTCAAAGTGCCCCCGCAGCCGATTTCCAGGTCGTCGGGATGGCAGCCGATTGCTACGATATTCATAACACTTCTCCTTCCTCTTCATTGAAATTGTATTTTAAAGACAGCTGGTACATGGGCAGCTCCGCTTCGATGACCTGCCTAACCTGCTTGATTTTCCAGCGCAAGTGGGCTTCATCGCCCAGGTATTCCATACTCGGTTCCCAACCCAGACGGGAGTCTTGCTGCACGAGTGGAATCGTCAGCTCGGCGTTGGCAATTTCCGCCGCGGCCACAGCCCTCATTTCTTCGGACAGGCGAATGACCGACTCGGCGGAATCTGCCGCCAGCAAATCCTGCCTGAGCTGATACCACTGCTTGACATGGATGGTCGTCTGGGCGCAGCGGCTGATGAACCGGCCAAGATTAACCAGCCTTCCGGCGTTTTCTTTCTGACGCTCGGGCAGCGCCGGTAAAATGCCGGCCAGTATTTCGGCGCCCTCGGCAAAACAGTCACGCATCACGGTCAGGTACTCCATTTCGACCGGCAGCCGGAACGCGAGCAGCGAGCAGCGCCCCTGATCCTGGGGCTTGTACCGGTTCTGGCAGATCCCGCTGCCGAACAAGGCATAAGGCGCCGCCGGTATCCGGACATCCCGGTTGAAGACCAGAGGATAGGCCGGGCCGATGCGGAAAGGGCCGTACTGATCCTCGTTGGTCGATAGATAGTGACGAATGCCGCGGCTCCAGATCTCCCAGGCTTGCAGGGCCCGGTTGGCTCCGGCCGGGCCGAAATCGCGCTCAGCCAGCAGCCTGAGGGTCTCCTTCGGCGGCGGCGACCCTTCGAGAAAGTCCCATTTCGCCAGATCGCTGATGAAAGACGGCCAAAATCCATAATGGTGGGATTCCATCAAGCCGCAAAGGCCATACTTTTCCCTGCATTCCAGAATTTTCAAATGGCGCTCCATCCACTGGCCCGGCGCCGGCTCATAAGGAATGACGCCGATATCCCAGGTCAGTCCGCCGGTATTGACCATCGCATAGAGGCGGATGCCGCGTTCCCGGGCTTTGCGGGCTTCGCTCAGGAAGTAGCCGCCGGGACCGGCGAACATGAGGGTGTAGTCGACGCAGGTGCTGGTGACCGGTCCGGTTCTGATTTTTTCAAACATTTCGAAAGTGACCAGCAGCGAGATATCCGTCGGCAGGCTGTCGAGCAGCGCCAGGCGATATTTCTCTTCGACATAGCCCCAGTTATAGGTCCAGAAGACGATGTCGGCGTCCGGCCTGTATCGGCGGACGCTGTCACGGACAAGGCCCAGCCATTGCGGGTAATCCGAGCATGGCCACCAGCCCGGGCTTGGCCGGGGATCGGGCAGGCCGTCGGCGCTGGGCTGCTTGTAGGATTTCCCCGTCGTGAGCGGATCGCGGGAAGGAAACTCGACTGATTCGCCGACCAGAACAATACCGCGCAAGGCCGGGCAGGCGGCGAAGACCGAACCGTAAATCCGGTCATAATAATCCGGCGCTCCCGGATCATCGGGATGCATGTCGCTGACCAGGTAACTGTAAGCATAGACATCCAGGCCATACTGGGCTGCCCGCCAGCAGAGGTCGTTGAAATCGAGGTACCCGGAGGCGGCTATGTCGGTGCCCTTGACAAAAACCAGGATGGCGTCCATACCGGCATGGGCAATCGCCGCCAGATGCTCATCCGGGTATTGGTCCAGGCCGAAGCCCGAGTGAACCATGCGCGGCGAAAACTTCGGACGCCGGGCCAGAGTGCCACGCTTCAGGAAAGGCACCTGGCGGATATTCATTAAATCTTCGAGGAAAAATCCGCCCTGCATGGCGCCGGCGCTGTCAAAGCCGGTAATCACCACATTGGCGCCGGCGTCAATGGAAAAACCGCGCGGGCCATTACCATCCGGCAATATCCGTTCCGGCAGGTGTGCCCGGGTCGCCAGAACGATATTTCCGGATCCGACGGACACCGCGGCGGATATATTGTCAGTCAGGCGGACGCGGACGCCGATCCCCATCGAAACCGCGAGATAATCCTGCAGATCCAGGGCAGCACGGCGCAGCACCCGGTCGGCGTCCGCCGGCATCACGATCTCCGTTTTCCCGTCCAGACAACATTCGCCGGGCTCGGGCATCAATGCGGTGTCCCGGCGGTTTTTTCGGTGAACTTCCAGCAAGCGTTTGCGAAAGTCGTAGTTTTTCTCCATGTTTTGCCTCCCCTGCCGGCTGCCGGCGGTTTCTTTGCTTCAGAAGCTGCCGAATACGGCCGGCCGCTTAAACACGGTATCTAAAACATAGCGGGCTCCACCCAGCAAGGCGGCGTCCTTTTTTATCGCCGCGCTGGTTACCGTCAGATGATGGCGGCCGGTTTTCAGGGCAATCCGCGTCAGATATTCATTGAGCGGATCGAACAGTCTGTTGCCCAGGCAGCAGATTTCGCCGCCGATGACGATCAGGTCCGGGTTGAACAGATTGGCGATGCTGTTGGCGCCGCAGGCCAGGCGGCGGGCTATTGTCACGGTAATGTCCCGGGCTGTCTCATCGCCCTGGTCCAGGGCTTGGCCGAGGATGTTAAAAGTCAGGTGGGTCAAGTCGCCGGCGGTCATATCCCGAAGCAGGGTCGTCCGGCCCTGTGAAATCGCTTCAGATGCCAGCTGCCGCACAGCCGGTATGCCGGCCATGACTTCCAGACAGCCGTAATTGCCGCATCGACACTGCGGACCGCCGCAGTCGATGGAAATATGGCCCGCTTCACCGGATATGCCCCAGGAACCCCGGTAAAGCCGGTTTTCCAGGATGATACCGCCGCCGATGCCGCGGTTGATATCGAGATAGACCAAATTACGCACCTCTTTGCCGCGGCCGAAAGCCTTTTCCGCGTAGGCGCACAGGCTGGATTCATTTTCCAGGATGACCGGAACGCCAGGAAAGGCCATCTTGAGGTCCCGCAACAGATCGAAACCGCTGTCAATCGGAACAACTGTCGATGATATCACCCGCTNNCCCGCTCCTGTTCCTGATCGATCAGGCCAGGTACAGCCAGGGAGATTCCCAGCAGCCGATCTTGAAAACCATGCTCCCGCAGCAATTCCGCGGACAGGTCAGCCAGCTCGCCGCCCAAGCCATGGAAATCAACCGCAGTTACGCTCCGCTCGCCGATTTTTTCACAAAGGAGGTTATACAGGCAGCATTTAAAGCCGTCGGAAAACAGCTCCAGGGCAATCATTCCTGCGCCGGATCCTTGAATTGCCAGCATGATCGGTTTGCGGCCGCTGGTTCCGGTCCGGACGGCGCCCGTCTCTGCCACGACATTTTTCTGGCGCAGTTCATCAACCAGCGAGGAAACGGTCGTTGGGCTCAAATGGGTCCGGGCTGTCAATTCGGCACGTGATATTGGACTGCAATGGAATATCAAGTCAAAGATCAAAGCCAGATTGGTTTCTTTGACTAATTGCAGGTTCGCTGTGCTGACAGGATTTTGACGCATGCATTGGCCTCAATACAATTATTCCAGTGACTGGATTAATTGTATTTTAACATATGCCGGACAGTATGCAAGGGATTTAAAACGAATTAGAGCAGCTCCAGGATTATTTTGACCAGCAGCAGCGCCAGCACAACCAGAATGATCGGGCGGACAATCCGCTGGCCGTTCTTCAGGACCATGCCCGCCCCGGCATAATGCCCGGCAATGCTGAAAACCGCGGCCGCGGCAGCCAATGGGAACATGACCGCGCCGTTGAGCAGAAAAACCGTCAGGGAGGCCGCATTCGAAGCCAGATTGATCACTTTGGCATTGCCGGCGGCGGTCTTCAGATCCAGCCTGGCTAGTCCGACAAAGATCAATATCAGGAAAGTGCCGGTGCCCGGTCCATAAAAGCCGTCATACAAGCCAATCACAAATGCCGCGGCCAGCGAAATCAGCCAGACTTGCAGCGGTGGCCTTGTGCCGGTCCTGGCGTCATTGCCGAGATTTTTATTCTTCAGGACAAAAAAGGCCGCGACAGGCAATACAGCCAGAAGTACGCCCTGAAGAATTTTTTCCGCAACCAGCAGCGAGAGGCTGGCGCCGACGGCAGCGCCGGCCAGGGCTAGAGCGGCGGCCGGCAATGCAATCTTAAGCTTGACGAACCCGCTGCGCAAAAAGCGGGCTGTGGAAAATGCCGTGCCCAGGCAGGCGGAAAACTTGTTGCAGGCAATTGCCGCATGTGCCGGCAGGCCGGCCAGCAAATAAGCCGGCAACGAAATCAAGCCGCCGCCGCCGCCGATCGCATCAACAAATCCGGCCAGGAACACCAGCGGGCACACAATCAGGTAAGGCAGCCAGTCAGGCATAAAAGCCGGGGCGGAGCAGCACGGCACGGGCCGGCGCGCCATCGGTAATGATGAATAGATCCAGATTATCCGCCATCCTGACCACATCCTTCCTGCAGTCAAGAATAGCACTGCCGTTCAAAAATGTCATCAGGCCCAGCGGGACAAGGGGTTCTGCCGGTGGCACTCCTCGATGACCGCGATCTGCCGGCGAACCTGCTCCAGCGTCACTTCCAGCGGCGCGTCGGCGGTCAGCGTCCGGTACAGCATCTGATAGTACATCCCGGTCATATTGGCGAAAACGCCGTAAACTTCTTTGGCCTGGTCGGACTCGCGCCATTGCCCTTCATGCCAGGTCAGTTGTTCCCGGCAATAGGCCGGCGCGCTCTCGTCAGTCGATATCGGCTCGTAAATCAAGGTGTGGACGGCGTTTTCTCCAGGTATGAAGTACTTCCACTGCGCTTCCCCGGCCGTGCTTTTCAAGCCGCCGCAGGTTCCCTGCACGGTATAAGCGGCGCCAGGAAAGGCGCAGCAGGAGGATATTTCCAGGTCAATCACCGGGTGTCCGGGACCGGACAGGATCAGCTTGACATAATCTTCAGCATCACCAGAGGTATTAGCCCGGTCCATCCGGCAATGAACCGCCGGCAAATCGTCGCCGCCGAAGAGTTGCAATGCCTGGTCCAAAGGGTGCGGACCGGTATTCAGCAGATTGCCGCCGTTGAAGCGTTGAATGCACTGCCAATCCCAGCGCCGGCTGAAGCCGTTGAAAGCGATGCTGATCTGGACGATGCGGCCTAAGATGCCGGAATCGATTATTTCCCGGACTTTCCGATAGCAGGCGTCATAGCGCGACTGCTGGAAGACGGCAAAAACCACGCCGTTTTGGCGCGCCAGGCTGATCAGGCGGTCGACATCTTCAGCTCGCCGGGCCAGCGGTTTCTCGCAAAGGACGTTAAATCCCCGGTTGATTAGCTGCTCGCTCACGGGAACATGCAGATGGCTGGGGGTGCAATTGACAACCAGATCGATATCTGACCGGTCGAGAATCGCTTCGTATCCGTCATAAGTCTGGCAGCCGAAAGCCTTTTGGGCATTCAGGCGCCGCTGCTCGATCGGTTCTGCCACGGCAACAACTTTGTACTGATCCGGATTATCCAGAAAATGACGCCCATGGATTGACCAGCCGCTGCGCCCCTGTCCGAGAATCGCCACTCGCAATTGTTTCATAACCCACCTCTTTCGACCGACTCGGGCTGCCGGGCAATTGTCCGGCAACCGACCTGATCCATATTTTGGATTAAAAGTATTATACAAAGCCCGTCGCCGCAGGTCATGAATATTTAGCGGAATTTTAGTACTTTTGTCCAAGGTTCATGATATGATTGATCCATCATCCTCTGCGAAAGGGGTCTGCCATGGATGAATCGCAGCCAGAAATTGCATCGCCTGTTTTCTATACGGCCAAAGAGAATATTCCGGATTTTCCGTTTAAAATCTATCTCAGGCCAAACCATCGTACGCCGGCGAGAATTCACACCCATGATTATCTCCAGATCTGGTATGTGGCGGCAGGATCCTGC
>DOFA01000113.1 GCA_003532195.1 Clostridiales bacterium | reverse complement strand
GGCCAAATGCAATAAAAACTCATAAATAATCCGTCATAATGACCATAAAAAATAGTCCTCCAGACGGTGATCCGACATATTGACAAAAACGATTCAATGGATTACAATAGCATCACAGGTACCTGGTGTCCCATCAATCTTTATGAAGAAGAATACGCGTCTCAAATGGCATTATCGGCCCTATCAGGCTAAATATGAAGGAGGAAAAGAGATGAATCCAAAGCTTCGGTTCACCGCATTGTTTCTCGCTGTGGTGATGATGGCAGCCTTGTTCGCCGGCTGCACGACATCTACCTCGTCACCATCGGGTACGACTGCGGCGACAACATCGACTGCCACCTCATCAACGACGTCGGCGCCGCAAGTCGATCCGACAACCATCAAATATGACCCGGAAATCACCCTGACTGTCGTCAGATATATCGTTACAACCAGCACGGTCAAGTTCGACGATGTCAACAAGAGCTACGACGACAATGTTTGGATTTCCATGATCAAGGACAAGCTTGGCATCAATGTGGAATACAAATGGTATGTCGACCAGTCCCAGTATGATGAAAAATTTAACCTGATGATGGCGTCGGGCGACTATCCGGATGTATTCCAGGTCTTCAAGCCGAAATACATCCGCCAGCTGGTGGACAACGGCCTGCTTGCCGACATAACGGACGCCTATGCAGCCTGCGCCGACACGACGGCGGTCAAGAAGGCCACTTCGATGATTCAAGATATTTACTTCAAACTGTCCTCCAAGGACGGCAGGCTGTATGGTGTCCCGGAAGGCCCCGGCGGCCCGACATCCGCACAAAGCATCTATTTGCGCCAGGACTGGCTGAAAAACCTGGAGATTGCCGACCCGGCATCGATGGCGGACCTGATCAGCATCGCCAAGGCTTTCGCTGCGCAGGATCCGGATGGCAACGGCAAAAACGATACACTCGGGCTCTACGTCACAGCCGATCCGCTGTTCAACACCCGCATGCAAGGTTTTTACAACAGTTTCCATGCTTATCCCGGCATCTATGTGGATGATGGCAGCAAGACCTTGGTGGCCGGCGCCACGCTGCCGGGCATGAAAGACGCGCTCGCCGCGCTTCAGGATTTATATGAAGCTGGCGCAATTTCGCAGGAATACGCCACGATGGATGACAACAAAATCAAGGAAATCATTGCCAACGGAAAGCTCGGCATCTGGTACGGCTTGTTTTACGAACCGATTCTCTATCAGCAGGCAAACCTGACGAACGATCCCGCGGCCGACTACAANNAGGTATTCGAGTTGCTGTCGAATGACGCCACAACCGCAAGTCCGCAGGCTTCGACGGGTATTGAGGGCTGGTTTGTCGCCAGCAAGGACTGCCAGTATCCCGAAGCCCTGCTCAATCTGATGAATATCTGCCTGTGGTCGCCGGATCCTGCCGATCCATCCTACCAGGAGTGGAATCTGAAGTACGGCACAGCCGAAGACGGCAATCAGGTCGCATGGTTTCACCCGCTGTCGATCAGCACCTATTACGACGACCCGAGTACAGGCCTGACTAGGCAGATGACCGACTACCAGGGCTATTTCAGCGGCAAGCTGACCAAAGAGCAGGTCATGGCTTCCAATCTCGGAACAATCGGCAACGGCGAGAAGTACCGGGCCGGCGACGCATCCAACTGGTGCTGGGATTTTATCTTCCGCGAGGGCGGTACCGTGCAGTCGCTGCTGAAATATGTGGCTGATGACAACATCATGTACGACAAGTTCAATTATTTCATGAGCGACGCCAATGCGCAAAAGCTGGCTTTGGCGAACAACATCCTGGTGCAGGCCGCGACCAATATCATCAAGGGCGCGGACGTCAATACCTATGACGAAGCTGTGGCGCAGTGGAAAGCCGCCGGCGGCGACGACGCGCTCAAGGAAATCAACGCATGGTACGACCAGTTTAAATAAGCGCCAGGCAGTTCATGCTTTCATGGAGGAATAATTAAATGATCGGGACGACTTCCGGCACAGCCATCGCCAGACAAAAACAAAAAGTGCGCCTGCGCGGGAACAACCTGCAGCTTCATCTGATGCTGCTGCCGGAAGTCATCCTGGTCCTGATCTTCTGCTATATCCCCATGTACGGCATTGTGCTCGCATTCCAGAATTTCCAGCCGGTCAAGGGATTGTTCGGCTCGCAGGAGTGGGTGGGGCTTTCACATTTCATTTATGCCTTCCGGATACCGGATACCCTTCAAATCGTCAAGAACACGGTGTTCATCGCTTCGTTAAAAATCATCCTTTCGCTTCTGGTCCCAATCTTTTTCGCCATCCTGCTCAACGAGGTGGTCAGCAAACCCCTGAAAACCACGTTCCAGACGATCGTCTATCTTCCTTACTTTTTGTCCTGGGTCTTGCTGGGCGGCATCTTGATCGATATCCTATCCCTGTCCGGCCTCATCAACACCCTTATTTCCAGCCTGGGCATTAAGCCGGTCTATTTTCTCGGAGAACCGGCGGTCTTTCCCTGGACGGTCATCCTTTCGGATATCTGGAAGAATTTCGGTTACGGGACCATTGTCTATGTAGCCGCCATCACGAATATCAATCCGGAGCTTTACGAAGTGGCGGAGCTTGATGGTGCGAACTGGCGGCAGCGAACCTGGCATATCACGGTGCCTGGCATACGCGCCATCGTCATCCTGATGGCGACCCTGTCGATCGGCGGGATCCTGAATGCAGGCTTCGAGCAGATCTACATGCTGTACAGCCCGCAGGTCTATTCCACCGGCGACATCATCGATACCTTTGTGTACCGGATGGGCCTGCTCGGCGGCCAGTACAGCTTCTCGACCGCTGTCGGCCTGATGAAGTCGTTCGTTTCCTTCATCCTGATCGGCATAACCTACTACTTTTCCTATAAATTCAACGATTATCGCATATTCTGACTATGAAATGAGGTTAGCGGCATGAATCGGACCCTAAGCAAACCGGCGTTCACAATGATCTATCTGATTCTGGCTTTGGCAGCGGGTTCATGCATTCTGCCGATGCTGAACGTCCTCGCCATATCGTTCAGCGACAGGACAGCGACGGACAGCGGCTTTGTCAGCATCTTTCCCGTTGGATTTACCGTAAACGCCTATCGGATCCTGTTTTCGGACATCCAGTTTTTGCGGAGCTTATTCACGAGTTTTCTGAGAATAGCGATCGGCGTGCCGCTGAATATCCTGCTTTGCATCCTGATGGCCTATCCGCTTTCCATTAGCAGCCGTAAATTCCGCGCGAGAACCTTATATGTCTGGTTTTTCGCGTTTACCATGTTTTTCAGCGGCGGCCTGGTGCCTACCTATATGCTGATCAGCGAGCTGAAACTGATCAATACGATCTGGGCACTGGTGCTTCCGGGAGCCGTTCAGACATTTTTTGCCATTCTGCTGCTAAATTTTTTCCGCGGCATTCCGGGTGAGCTTTCTGAATCGGCATTCATTGATGGTGCGGACCATTTCCGGGTCCTGCTCAGGATCTACCTGCCTGTATCCAAACCCGCTGTCTCCACCGCGATGCTTTTCTCGCTGGTCGCGCACTGGAATTCCTGGTTCGATGGCATCATCTATATGAGCACAACGGCAAAATACCCGCTGCAGTCCTATCTCCAGGTTCTGCTGACTGGCGTGAGCACCCTTTTGACCGCAAAGACGATATCGCTGAAGGATGCTGAAATGATACGGACCATATCCGACAGGACGGTCCGGTGCGCGGAGGTTTTCGCCGGGATGCTGCCCATTATCATCATTTACCCGTTCATGCAGAAATACCTGATCAAGGGGCTCATGCTCGGGAGCGTGAAGGAATAGCCTGACAGGGCCGACTAGAAAATCCGGAGGCGGAAAAGATGACTGACTATAATTGGTTCAAGACCAGCTACAGAAGAAACCTTGTCGACATGCACATTGACCAGTGGGATGAAACGTTCCTGGCCAGCTTCGATCCGGGGCAGTATTACGACTGCCTGCAGAGAGGACGGATCAAGAGCCCGATGATTTATTTAAATTCCCATGTCGGGCTGTGCAATTGGCCTTCGGCAAGCGGCGCCATGCACGAAGGGTTCCGGGGCCGGAACAAGATCAAGGAGCTGGTCGATCTTTGCCACACTGGCGGCATGGACGTGATCGGCTATTACAGCCTGATATACAACAACTGGGCCTATGACCGGCACCCTGAATGGCGCATGGTCGACAGGAACGGTAAAACCTCGCGCGAGCGGGACGCGGTCGGCATCTCCTGCGGCGGCCGGTATGGCCTTTTGTGCCCGAACAATCTGGGTTACCGGTCATTCATCAGCGAGCAGCTGCAGGAAATGCTGGACATTTATACCCTCGAAGGCGTTTTCCTGGATATGACCTTCTGGCCCATGATCTGCCATTGCGAGTCGTGCTGTCAGCGCTACCTCGATGAAACCGGCCTGGAGATCCCCTATGTCGTGGATTGGCAGGACGAGCGGTGGCTGCAGTTCGCGCAGGTCCGGGAGCAATGGATGGGCGAGTTTGCCCGGTATTGCTCGGCAGCGGTCAAGCAGCTTCGTCCCGGCATGCCGGTCGAGCACAACTTTGCCAACGGCTGCCAAAGCTGGCAGTTCGGCGTCGACGAAAGCGTCAGTGAAGCATGCGACTATACGGGCGGCGACCTTTACGGCGGCAGTTACCATGAGTCTTTTGTCTGCAAGATGTATTATGAACTGACCCGCAATCAGCCGTTCGAATACATGACTTCGCGGTGCGACCCAGGGCTCGCCGACCACACGACGACCAAATCGGAGGATACGCTGCGCCTGCACAATTACCTGACGCTGGCGCATCATGGTGCGATGCTCTTTATCGACGCCATCGATCCGGCCGGCACTTTAAATCCCGCGGTTTATGATACGATCGGCGGGGTGTTCGGGGAAAGCATTCCTTATGAGCCCTTTTTAACCGGCCGCATGGTATCTGACATCGCTGTGTATTTCAGTTTGGAATCAAAAATGGACCGGAAACAGCCGGTTAATCTGACGGAATACAGCTATCCGCAGCTCCGTTCGGCCGTCGGCGCAGCCATGGCCCTGACGGATGCGCGGCACCTTTTCACGGTGATCACCGGCGCCCGCAAAGAGCGAATTCACGACAAGAAGGTTGTGATCGTCACCGACGCGCCGTTCCTGTCCGCCGAGGAGATCGACAACTTCGCCCAATATGTTTCTGGCGGCGGCAGCCTCTACATGGGCGGCGACACCTGCCCGGCGCTGGCGCAGCGTTTGCTGGGCCTGGACGTGTACGGGAATACGACCGAAAAAATCACCTACATCGCCCCCACGGCCGAAGGCCAGCCTTATTTCGAAAACATGTTCAGCCGCGACTATCCCATCCATTTCAACGGATCCCAGCTGCTGGCCAGAAATCCCGCAGGTCACACGGTGCTGGCGACGATCACGCTGCCCTACACCGATCCGGCCGACCCCGCGCGCTTTGCCTCGATCCATTCCAATCCGCCCGGCATCAAGACCGATGACCCGTCCCTGGTTTTCGGCCGTTACGGCAAAGGCCGCGTTTTGTGGTCGGCATCGGCTTTTGAGGGAAATCCTCAGCATGCCCACAAGGACGTGTTTAGCCGGCTGATCGGCTTGCTGTATGGCGGCAGCCAAACTGTCGAATCATCAGCGCCGTTCTTTGTCCAGTTCACGCTGTTTGACGATGCGGAGCGCGGCCGGCTTTTGCTGCACATCGTCAACGTGCAGGAGCAGGCTGTGTTGATCCGACTTGGCGGTTTTACCGTCAAACTTCGCACAGACAAGCCGGTCAAGGAAGTCAAACTGCTGCCGGAGGAAACCAGGGTGCCATTTGCCTGCAAGGACGGTCAAATCATATTTGAGGCTGACCGCCTCGATATTTTTAAAATGTATTTAATGGAATATTAAGTGAAAGGCCGGAACAGTCAGTTATTGAAGCATTCCGGATGTAGAGTTGCTGCTATGAAAACTGAATCATTGATTTCTCAAGCCATGGAACAGGGCCGGGGTGTGCTGAGGTTAGCCCCGACGTGGGTGCCGAGGAGTTTTTGCCGGCCCGGCAAACGGATCAAGCTGCACCCGGATGATTACTACAAATTAGGCCAGCAGCGCGGCGGCATTGACGAGAGGTGGTTCTCGTCGACGACCCGGGCCGATAACGGCCCCGGGACGCCCGAAGACGAAGGCCTCAGCTATATTGTTGTGGAATCGGGCGGAAGATCTGAGAAAGTGTTGCTCCGGGATGCTGTCGCCTCCATGAAAGCGGATGCCGTCGGCGCGTCGATCTGGAATAAATACGCGGCGTGGCCCATGTTCTCCAAGTTCTTCGACAACGCCGGGCCGCTGCCGTTCCATATTCACCATATGGACCGGCACGCCGCCAGGGTCGGCCAGGCCGGCAAACCCGAGATGTATTTTTTCCCGGCGCAGATGAATAACCATGGCGGCGAATTCCCGTTCACCTTTTTCGGCTTCAATCCGGAGACATCCAGGGACGAAGTGAGGCACGCTCTGGCTGCCTTTGCGCGCGGTGACAACAAGATTCTCGACCTGTCACGGTCTTACAAACTGGTCCTGGACACCGGCTGGGATGTGCCGCCCGGCGTTCTGCACGCCCCCGGCAGTCTCTGCACGTATGAGCCGCAATTCGCCAGTG
>DOFA01000122.1 GCA_003532195.1 Clostridiales bacterium | reverse complement strand
AAAGCGGGTTGAAGTTGCGGCCGCCCTGCTTTTCGGCGACCGCGACACAGGCGGCATGGGCAAAACGGTTGCCGCTGCCGACGACGAACGACTCGAAGGTATATTGCGAATTGAGACGGCTGTTGCTGATCTGACCGAACGTGTCGCTGCCCAGGCTGCCGTTTTCCAGGGCGGCGGCTTGCCTGTCCGCGGCTTCGGAACCGCCGACGACGATGCGGACTTCATACTCGACCGAGCCGGCGGCTTTGAGCGTGTTGCGGATTAAAGAAACATACTGGTCGACAAAAGTCTTGTGAAATTCATTGGGTACGGATAAGACAAAAACGCCCTGTTCGGCAGAAACCGGCAGCATCGGCTTGATCCAGGTATTCAGGCTGATTTCGCTCATTTCGCTTTCGAGCAAAACGAGCGCGCGCTGCCAGCGAGTGCGGATATCCGGGCGTTCCATAATGTCACCTACCCTATCACGAGAGTACATCCATCTTAGCAGATTTTCCCTGAATATTAAAGCTGAAAAACTCGGGAAGGTCGAGACTGGAAAACAGGCGGCACGGATCCCCTGACGATATAAATCCTCGGCGGCACGGATCCCCGGAAGCACGGATCAGCCTGGACCATCCTCAGCCGGTTTGTGCTATACTGTTGGCGAAAGGTGGCCTGGCGATGGATTACGTCTTTTTTGCCTTCAGTGCCTTGTGCCTGGGCTTCTTTGTCTTGATTTGCTTCATGGCGGCCAAAGGCGGGGATCGCAAGCCGCGTCTTCGTTACATGCTTTTTGCTGGTATGGCGGCGCTGGCATATTATTTTCTGGAAATCACTTTATTCGTGCAATATCGCCTGCTCTGCGACCTGGCCAATCTCCTGCCGCAGCTGCTGCTGTTTATCGCTCTGGCGGTTTACCTCCGGCGGCCGGGGACAGACGGATAACTGCTGGAGGTGCTAATGACCGAAACCTATCAGGCAAAAAAACCGGCTGCGCCGCCGGAGGTCTTGCTGTTTGACCTGGGAAATATCCTGGTGCGCCTGAATTTCGCCGACTGTTTCTGGCCGGGGCGGACGCTCGAGCTGGGCGAGCTGCCTTATGCTGAGCGCTGGGCCGGCAGCCGGGCGGTTTATGCTTATGAAACCGGTCAAATGGCCAGCCTGGACGAGTTTTTCCAGGCAGCGCGGAGCGAAATGGGCTTTTCCGTAACCTTGGAGGAATTTGGCCCGCTTTTCCAGCAGATCATCGGCGACCTTTTCCCGGAAACAGCACCGCTGCTGTCAGCTTTGCAAGCGGCTTACCCATTGATGCTGCTGTCCAATACCAATCAGGAACACTGGATTTACTGCCGGGATGTGCTCAATCTGAAGGGCTTTTTTCAGGAGGAATTCCTGTCCTTCCAGATGGGCCTGATGAAACCGGATCCGCGGATCTTTCAGCGGGCCCTGGCCAGAATTCGGCATGATCCGGAAAACATCTGGTATTTCGACGACCGGGAGGAGAATGTCCTGGCCGCCCAAAAGCACGGGATCTGCGCTTTCCGGTCCTGGGGCGGCCAGACGCTGGTCCGGCAGCTGCGGGAACTCGGTTTGATCGAATAATCAAGGAATGGCAAGAGCGATTATAAGAGCGATTACAAGATCTATTACAAGGGGAGAAAAAACGATGGCAGACCAGCAGATCAAAAACGCAAAAGATTATTTTACGGAAAAGAACAATCCCTCCTTCTGGAGCGGCCATACTGGCCGGGAGCAGCTGCGTTCACGGATGGGCCAGGCGCTGCCCTGTCCTGCCTGCGGCCGCGTTCACGGGATCCAGACCCGCATGATCGAACAAGCTCCGGACATGGCCCTGAAAATCGGCGAGTACCTGCGCGAGCTGGGTCTGGCCGGCCGCTGCACGGTCGTGATGGACACGAACACTCGTAAGGCCGCCGGAGAGGCTTTGCTGGAAGGTCTGGCGGCCTTCCAGCCGCGGGCGGTGGTCTTTGACCGGCCGGACCTGCATGCTGACGAACCGGCTCTGGGGCTGCTGTTGGCCGAGCTGGCGGACAAACCGGATTTCCTGGTGTCCTGCGGCAGCGGCACGCTGACTGACATCACCCGCTACAACAGCTATATGACCGGGATTCCTTTCGTGGCTTATGCCACGGCGCCCTCGGTGGATGGGTTTGCCTCTTCGAGCACACCGCTGCTGGTGCGCGGCTTCAAAACGACCTATCCGGGCGTGGCGCCGGTGGGGATTTTCTACGATGCGGCCGTTCTGGCGGCGGCGCCGCGGAAAATGACCGCAGCTGGTTTTGGCGATGTCCTGGCCAAGGTCATCGCCCTGATCGACTGGCGCCTGGCTTATGTCGTCGAAGATGAGGATTATTGTCCGCTGATTGCTTCCCTGGTGGACCGCGCGGTTGGGGACTGCCTGGAATTAGCCGCGGATCTGGCTGAACAGCCTGAAGTGTCGAAAAAGGGCGCGGCTTGCGCCTGCCTGATGGAGCCCTTATCGATGACCGGCATCGCC
>DOFA01000148.1 GCA_003532195.1 Clostridiales bacterium | reverse complement strand
AACTGATGGAAGGATTTGCCGCGACGGTCGCCAAAGCCGCCCAGGTTTACGAACCTTACCTGCTGGTCCGCCAGATCACGCTGCTAGCCCGAACATTTAACAAATACTACAATACAGAATCGATCCTCGGGACGGCTGACCCGGCTTTGAAAACAGCCAGGCTGGCTTTGCTGCAAGCCGTCTGCCTGACAATCCGGACCGGGCTGGAGCTCGTCGGCATTGCCGCGGTGGAGCGTATGTAGCGGAGGTTCTTTTTGGGCATGATGCGTCATTTTCAACAGTGGCCTTACCAGCGCGCCGAACAAAAACCGTTGATTAACGGCATGCGCAAGGCGCGCATGAGGCTGCGCCTGGCAATCAGTCCGGCTGCGGCTATCCAGGCGGTCACGGAGATCCAGGCACTCCTGGGCATATACCAGTCGCAGTCTGCCGTCGCCCGCATCCGCCACGACCAGAAGACCGACGATCCTTTTTATACCGCCGAACAGGCTTACTATGACCAGACCGATGCCCGCGTCGCTCAGGAAACCCAGGCATTTTATACAGCGATGCTCGGATCGCGGCATCGTATGGAACTGGAAAACCACTATGGCAGCTTGATTTTCCGTAAAGCCGAGAATCTGCGCGAAATCGTCCAGGACAAGATTGTTGAAGACCTGGCTGAGGAAAACCGCCTGGCCTCGGATTATCTGCAGCTGATGTCGGCCGCTGCGATACCGCTGGACGGTAAAGTTTATACGTTGGCACAGCTGGAGCCGCTGCTGCAATCACCCGACCGGCAGGTCCGCCAGGCCGTTCACCGGGCAGAAGCAGACTGGCTGGCCAGCCGGGCTGCCAGCCTGGATGCCTTGTTTGACCAGCTGGTGTCGGTCCGGAACCGGATCAGCAGCCGGCTCGGCCTGGCTTCGTTTATTGAGGTCGGTTACAAGCGGATGGAGCGCTTCGATTATCAGCGCAGCCAAATTGAAGCGCTGCGCCAGGCGGTTGTTCGCTACATCGTGCCGCTAACAGGCGAGATACGCCGTTTGCAGCGCCGCCGCCTGAACCTGGACGCCTTGAATTATTATGATCTGCCCTGCCTTTTCCCGGCCGGAAATCCGCAGCTGCAGATTCCGCTTGCATCTCTGCCGGATCAAACATCCAGACTTCTCGCTAGCCTGACCGGTCAGGACCCTTCCTTTCTGCGCCGATTGTCAGACAGCGGCTGCCTGGATCTGGAAGCGCGGCCGAACAAGGCTCCTGGCGGTTATTGCGAAACCATCGTCAATGCCGGCATGCCCTTCATTCTCATGAATGCCAGCGGCACAGCCCAGGATGTTACGACCTTGCTTCACGAATCCGGGCATGCCTATGCCAGCCTGTGCAGCCTGCCGGATCTGACCTTGCTGGAATACCGCCAACCCACCCTCGAAACTTGTGAAATACATTCCACAGCCCTGGAATTTCTCAGCTATCCGCTGATGGAGCCCTTTTTTGGCAGTGAAGCCGAGAACTACACCCTGATGCACATGACCGAGACCTTGCTGTTCATTCCCTATGCTTGCATGGTTGATGAATTCCAGCATGTCATCTATGAACAGCCCGGCCTGACGCCCGAGCAGAGGCACCAGGTCTGGCAGAACCTGGAATGCCGCTATCAGCCGGATTTGAATTATGGCGATGATTCCTTCTATAATAAAGGCGGCGCCTGGCAGAAGAAGCAGCACATTTTTGTTTCTCCCTTTTATTATATTGATTATTTGCTGGCCGACCTGGTGGCGCTTGACCTTTGGCATACCAGCCGCAAGGATCCGGCAAAAGCCTGGAAGCAATACGACCGTCTGTGCAGGCTTGGCGGGCGGGACACATTCCTGAAACTGCTGGAGCAAGCCGGTCTGGCTTCGCCGTTTGATATTGGCACCATCAAGAAGGTTGCTTACGCAGCCTGTGATTTTCTTCGCCTATGAAACCTCTGCCACCTTCTTTCACTGAAGAGATGCAGGCGCTTTTCCGCCAATTCGGCAGGGAAAAGGAATGGCCCGATTTCCAGGCTTGTTTCCGTCAGGCGCCAGCCGGCGGCCTGCGCGCCAATACCTTGAAAATCAGCCGTCAGGATTTACAAAATCTGCTGGCGGCTGAACTTGGTCTTGATCCGGATTACCTGGCGCCGGTCACCTGGTCTGATGACGGATTATATCTGCCGGCCGGATGCCAACCCGGCAAGCTGGCTAGTTATGCCGCCGGTTTGTATTATATCCAGGAACCCAGTGCTATGCTGCCGGCGGCCGTACTCGCTGCCCGGCCGGGCGACCGGATTCTCGATCTGTGTGCTGCCCCGGGCGGGAAGACCTGCCGCATCGCCGCCGATCTGCGGGGCGAAGGCCTTCTCTGGGCCAATGATGTTTCTGCCGTCAGGGTCCGGGCGCTGCTGCACAATGTCGAACTGACCGGCTGCGCCAATTGCCTGATCACCCAGGAAACCCCGCAGCATCTGGCGCAGAATCTGCCGGGGTATTTCGACCGGGTGCTGGTTGACGCCCCTTGCTCCGGTTCGGGGATGTTCCGCCGCGATCCTTCCGCAATCGAAAGCTGGCTCGCTTATGGCAGCGCCCCTTGCACCGCGCTTCAGATCAGCATTCTTGAGGCTGCCTGGACAATGCTGCGGCCGGGCGGCCGCCTTGTCTATTCAACTTGCTCGTTTTCCCTGGCAGAAAATGAAGCGCTGATCCTGGGATTTATCGAACAGCATCCGGAAAGCCGGATCGTGCCGATCCATAAAGATTCCGGTGTCAGCGACGGTTTGCCTCTGCGGTCTGATCTGACGGGTACGGCGCGCATCTGGCCGCACCAGGCCGCTGGTGAAGGCCATTACTGCGCGTTGCTGCAAAAAGACAGCAGCGATGAATCCGCGGATGTGCCGGAGCAAGTGTTCTCGGCCGGGAAACGGCAGGAGCCGGAAATGGCCGATGCAGCCGCGAATCAGGTGTTTGCGGATTTTTGCCGCCAAAATTTATCTGACGCCGGTTTGGCGCGCATCCAACAGGCCTGCCGGGACGGATGGCTGCGCTGCGACCGCGGCTGCCTGCATCTGCTGCCGGCCGCCATGACCGTTCTGTCTGATCTGAAGAAAGTCAAAACCGGCCTCTATCTCGGCCAAATGCGGCCGATTCGCGGCGGCCGGCTGATCTATGAGCCGTCCCAGTCATTCTTGCTCAGCTTGAAGGCCGGCGACTTGAAACGGGCAGTCGGCGGGACGTTGAAATCCGACTTGATCCGCAGATATTTGCACGGCGAAACAATAAGTTTTGGAAATACGGTTTCGGCTGAGGCGGGTGAATACTCGGCGGTCGTTTTGGAAGACATGGAGGGAGGCCGCTGGCCTTTGGGCTGGGTCAAGCCCATGCCGGGCGGACACTTGAAAAACTTATATCCGCAAGCCTGGCGGCATCAGACTTAAGCCTGAAGTCATAGCAGCAGAGCAAGGGAGAGACAAGATCATGGAGATCATCCTGGCTACAGCCAATCACGATAAAGTCCGTGAAATCCGGGAAATAATGCCGGACAGCCAAATCAGGTTCAAGACGCTGCATGAGGCCGGATTTCATGGCAAAATCGAAGAGAACGGCGCTTCGTTTGCCGAAAACGCCCTGATCAAAGCCAGGACTGTACATAGCCGGACCGGTGAATATGTCATGGCTGACGATTCCGGTCTGGCCGTTGAGGTGCTGAACGGCGCGCCCGGGATCCTTTCAGCCAGGTTCGCGGGCGAAAACGCCGGATACCCGGAGAAAATCGCCCGCCTGCACGAAATGCTGCAGCCCTGGCCGCCGGATCTCTGGCAAGCCAGTTTTATCTGTGTAATAGCCTTAATCTGCCCGGATGGCCGGGAGCTGATTTTCCGCGGCGAGTGCCGCGGCATGATCGCACCGGAAGCCCGGGGCGAAAACGGATTCGGCTATGATCCGATTTTCTGGCTCCCGGAATATGGCAAGACCATGGCGGAGCTGCCGACTGAGGTCAAGCACCAGATCAGCCATCGCGGCCGGGCTTTGCGGGCTGCGGCAGAATATATCCAAACGGTAACCCGCTTATTGGATGCCACGATCTTGACCAAACCGGATCTGTCATGATATATTATCCTTCACGGACGAATGTTTTTTCTACAAGGACATATCCGAGGAGGGCAAATGGATGGCCGACAGTGAATTTTTTTTGGTCAAGTCTGATATGCTTCCGGAAGTTTTCATCAAGGTCATGGCCGTTAAACGGCTGATCAATTCCGGCAAAGCCGATTCGGTCAATGACGCGGTACAGAAGATCGGCCTCAGCCGCAGCGCTTATTACAAATATAAAGACGCGGTTCTGCCGTTCTATGAGACTTCGCGCGGCCGCCTGGTCACGCTGATCTTCGCCGTGGAGAACTTTCCGGGTATCCTGTCCGGCATTATCAATAGCATGGCCCGGGTCAAGGCGAATATTCTGACCATCAATCAGAATATCCCGATTAATGGGCTGGCTGATGTTTCCATATCGATTGAAACCGACCGCATGACAGTCAATCTCGAGAATCTGCTCGATGAACTGGGGCGGATTCCGGGCGTGCGTTCTTACCGTATTCTGGCCAGGGATTGATCAGCGCCTGATCCTGGCTTGTGGGAGGTTCCTGTATGATTCAAATCGCAATTCTGGGTTATGGTGTCGTCGGCTCCGGTGTGGCGGAAGTCTGCCGGATGAACCGGGACATCATCCGGCAACGGGCCGGAGAGGATATCCAGATTAAAAAAATTCTCGATATTCGTGATTTTCCTGAGGATCCATATGCCGACCGGTTCACGCATGACCCGGCGGACATTTTCCTCGATCCGGATATCTCGGTGGTGGTCGAAGCCATCGGCGGCGCCGGCATTGCCTATGAATTGTCCCGGCAAGCCCTGAATCACCATAAACATGTCGTCACCTCCAATAAGGAACTGGTTGCGACCTTTGGCCCGGAGCTGATGCTGCTGGCCCGCACCAACGGCGTAAGCTACATGTTTGAAGCCAGCGTCGGCGGCGGGATCCCGATCATCAGGCCTTTACACAAGTGTTTGTCCGCCAATGTCATTCAAACGATCAGCGGGATTCTCAATGGCACCACCAATTATATCTTGACCCGGATGGAGCAGTCCGGCATCGATTTCAACACAGCACTGCTTGAAGCGCAAACACTCGGATATGCCGAACAGAATCCGACCGCCGACATCAGCGGGCTCGATTCTTGCCGCAAAATCGCAATTCTCAGCAGTATCACTTTCAGTGAATTCATCGACTACAGACTGATCTACACCGAAGGAATCTCCGGGATCACCGCCGAGGACATAGTTTGGGCGCGCCGCCTTGATTGCAAGATCAAATTGCTCGGATGCTTCAGGCGGCAGGATGAGCAGACGGCCGACCTGATCGTCGCGCCGATGCTGTTGCCGCGCCGAAATCCGATTGCGGTCGCCGATGATGTTTACAACGCCATCAGGGTTGAAGGAAACGCGCTCGGAGAGGCTATGTTCTACGGCCGAGGAGCCGGGCGGCTGCCGACGGCCAGCGCAGTCGTCGCCGATGTGATCGAATGCGTGATGCATATCAACCGGGTGCCGCATCTGGTGCCCTGGATTAAAAAAGAGCGCCAGATTGTCCTGACTCATGCCGACTGCCCGGTCAGCGCTTTGATTCGGCTAAGCCGGGAGATTTCAAGACCGGCGATTGAGAACGCTTTTGCCGGCGCCAGCCTGGACTGGCTGGATGATCCGGAAGGCTGCGAATGGGCGGTCATCGCCGGAAACGACGGCAGGCTGACGGAAGGGGCACTCGGGGAAGCGTTAAAATCCTGCGACGGCGCGGTGATTAGCCGGATTCGGACTTTTCAGAATATATCGCAATTTTAGTCGCCGTGATATAATAATATAAAGGCAAGAACAGGCGGAGGTGAGAGAAACGACTGATGTTCCCGAAAAATCAGCCGTACCGAACAGCATGACTGATGCAGCAAACCGATGCTATCATCTTCTGTTCGAGCAGTCTCCGGTCGCCAGCCTGCTGGCGAGCCGGGAAGGGCTGATTCTGGAGTTCAATCAGCGTGCGGCCGAACTGCTGGCGCTGGATGTCAATCATCAGCCGCAGCCGGACCTTTTCAGTTTTTTCAGTCCGGAAGACCGCAGCCTTTTGCACAGTCAGCTGCAGATGACCTTTTCGGAACACCTTCAGCGCAGCGCCAGCCTGCGGCTGCTTTTAGCGGCCGGCATGGAATCTTCGGTGCGCCTGATCAGCGCGCCTGTCGCCTCCCAACCGGATATTTGCCAGGTCACCCTGCTGGATCTCGGCGAGCAGCCTCGCAATTTGAAACTGCTCAGCCAGCTGGCCTATTATGACCAGCTGACCGGCCTGCCCAACCGTTTACTATTCTCCGACCGCCTGCGCTGGGCTATCCGGGATGCCAGACGGCAAAAAGAACGCCTGGCGGTCATGTTGATCGATCTGGATGATTTTAAACATGTTAACGATACTCTGGGGCATGAAGCCGGCGACCGACTGCTTCAGATCATCACGGGCCGCATGACAAGCAGCCTTCGTGAATCCGACACCTTGTCGCGCCGGGGCGGTGATGAATTCACCGCCTTGATCCAGCATGTCAATGATCGTCAGGATGCCGCTTCAGCCGCCAACCGGTTGCTGGAGGCTATCGGCAAGCCATCCGAACTCCAGGGCAGGGAAATTATTTCCACGGCCAGCATCGGTATCTGCCTGTATCCTGACGACGGAGATACGGCCGATTCCCTGATTCAGAACGCCGATATCGCCATGTACCAGTCCAAAGCCGGCGGTCGCAACCGTTTATCCTTTTTCAACGAATCCATGCGCATCGAAGCGACTCAGCACAGCGTCATGGAAATACGCCTGCGCCAGGCTTTGCAGGCCGAAGAGCTGGAAGTTCATTACCAGCCGCTGATCGACGTATCTTCCTTAAGGATCATCGGACTCGAAGCGCTGATGCGCTGGCGTTCCGGTCCAGATGGGCTGATGACGGCAGGACAGTTCCTGCCGCTGGCCGAAACCCTGGGTTTGCTGGGCCTGTTCAGCGACTGGGCGATGCTGCAGGCATGCCGGCAAATGAAAGACTGGCTGGACCGCGGTGTGCTCAGCAGTTCCTCTCCTGTCCGTCTGGCGGTTAATTTATACCGCGGGCAGCTCAACCAGGACAATTTGGCTGCCAGGATCCAGGAGATCCTGGCCGAGTCCGGATTGCCGCCGGCTGCCCTGGCTATTGAAGCCACAGAAGACATGCTGCAGCAAAACGACCCCAAACAGCTCGTTAATCTGCAACATATCCGCAAACTGGGCATTGCCCTGCACCTGGACGATTTTTCCCAGGGATTCGGCAGCCTGCAGAAAATGAATATCATTCCTTTCGAATATCTGAAAATCAGCCAGAACCACACAGCGGTCTTTCTGGAAAACCGGCGAGGCGAAGCTTTGCTCGACGCGCTGCTTAACCTGGCGCACACGCTGGGTTTGAAAGTCGTCGCTGAAGGGGTGGAAAACCGCGACGAGTATGTCTGGCTAAAGGAACATGCTTGCGACGGCATTCAAGGCTACTATTTTTCCCGGCCGCTGCCGGCAGTTGAAATGGAGATGCTGCTGCAGCTGCCCCGGCCGCTTTGATTTATCCGGCCCTTGTTTTGGGCGCTACTCGTCCAGCTGATTGCGCAGATAGCAGGCGTACAGGTGCTCCAGCCGGTGCAGCATGTCGTCCATTTCCATTTGCAGGGCGGCGGCCAGACGCAGATTTTTCGTGTCCAAAGCCTGGCGGATTTCATTGAACAGGCAGACCCGATCATTGGTGTCGCGGGCCAGCCGCTGGCGCAAGGCGCTGATTTCCCCCCACAGCGATTCATCGTAATCAGAATGGTTATGGACGCGGGTGCAAATCCGAACCCGTTCCAGATTGTCATGTAAAATACGATCTCTCAATTCCATCTCCCAGACATCGAGCATAGCCCGGGAGTAAGAGGACAGGATCGCATCCGAAAACACCTCGCCCTGGCAGAGCACGGCCAGGCCGTCATCCTGATGCAGCAGGCGCCGCAAGGTGTCGTATACTCCAGCCGGCGGCTTGCCGAATAACCGGTCCCGCTCCTCTTCGGAATATTTCGCGAAAACATCATCTTCGCTGCGGTACATTCTTTCGGTGCGCAAGTAGACGCCCGGCTCGCCGGCGGATTTGCAAAATTCTTTTTCCAGATCTGCAGCCAGACGACCGGAGCGGACAGCATGGCGGATGCCGTCCAGCATGCATTGGTAAATGGCGGCCAGGGATATGAAAGTATTGGTATGCGGATTAGGTGAACGGATTTCAAATCTTGTGGCCAGGGGCTGATCGGAATGGCGGATCAGTCCGACCAGAACCGTGCGGTTGCGGGAAGGGGTTGCGATGTCGCAGCCCAGTGAGGCGACCGCGTGGGTCGGCGCCTCGAATCCTGGCTTAAGCCGGCTGAACGCGTCATTGGAGACGGTTATAAACGGGCTGATCACGTCGTAATGCTTCATGAAACCCATCAGTGCGCCCCAGCCGATTTCGCTCAAGAAGTCTTTGTTAAAGTCCGCCGGCGCGAACAGATTGATGCGCCTGCCGTTTTTCATGATCGCGACCGCGTTGACATGGACATGTTCGCCGCTGCCGGCGACCCCTTCGATCGGCTTGGCCAGGAAAGAAGCCTCCAGCCCGTGCAGGCGAAAAGCCTCTTTGATGAAGATGCGTGCGAACAGTTCATTGTCGGCTGCCTGCATGGCAGGGGAGAAACGCCAGTCGATTTCCAGTTGTTCCATGATATGGTCCAGACTGCCGCTGCCGGTCAGCTGGGCTTTGACGCCGCCGACTTCCTTGTGCCCCATCTCCGGTTTGAAGCCATACAGCTCCAGAAGATCGATTGAGTGCTCCAGTGCAGTCCGGACAACCCCCTTGGTCCGCTTCCAATATTGTTCCTTTAAACCCTGTGACACCGACAGCTGCTCGCGGTTGATTTCCCGTTCCGGTGTCCGGACCCAGAACTCCAGTTCGGTGGCGGCTGTCAGAACGACTTCGTCCACATCTTCCGGAGCGATTTGCCATTGGGTGCAGAGAGCCGGATTGGCGGCCAGCAGGTTTTTCATCTCAAGGCTAAAACGCTCGCAGGCCCGGCGAAGCAGGGAACGGGAGCAGACCAATTCGTTATTGTGCGCCAGAAAAGCCGGGATGCGCAAGGTTCCGCAAGGCAACCCGGTTTCCGGACTGCAGTTTTCATGGTTGTAATCGACAAACCAGCTGACCGCAGGGTCAGCCATCAGGTCAACCTTACCGTCATTCAAGGTGGCGATGCCGGGCAGCACAACGGAGGAACCATCGGTCTGGAC
>DOFA01000069.1 GCA_003532195.1 Clostridiales bacterium | reverse complement strand
GAGATGATGCCGATCAGGAGAAAGACGTCCCGGAACAGGTTGATCAGAACATCGCTGAAAAATTCGTTCAGCGTTTCCACATCATTGGTAGCCCGGGTGATCAGGCGTCCGGAGGAATAATGGTCGAGGATACGCATCGGCAGATGCAGGATATGGCTGAAAACATCCCGGCGGATGTTCATCAGGATGGTCTGGCCCAGACGGGTCACCAGGATGGCCTGAAAATAATGCAAGCTCGAACTGGCCAGGACACAAATCAGATAAGCCAGGCCAAGCCAGGTGATCGGGGCGTCGTCAACTGCACCCAGGCCGCTTTTCAGGTAATCGTCAATCACGATCCTCAGAATGTAGGGTTTGAGCAGATCCGCACCGTTTATGATCAGGACCAGAAAAAAAATCAGCAGCAGCAGCAGGATATGCGGTTTCAGCCACGGCAGCAGCCGGCCGAGGCTGGAGGGATGCAATTTCGTTTTTTCCGCTGGCCGGTCCCTTTTCGGAGTCATGCTTCACCTCCGGCGCTATCGGCCTGCGCAGTGGCAATTGCTGCGTAAAAGCCGCCTGCCGCCAGAAGCTGGGCATGCGTGCCCCGCTCGGTAACACAGCCTTCGGTCAGGACCAGGATTTCATCGCAATTCTGGAGGGCGCTGACCCGATTGGCAATAATCAGGCAGGATTGATCCGCTAAAGCTGAGTGCAGTGCGGTCAGGATCCTTTGTTCTGTTTCCGTGTCCACGGCGCTCAGGGTGTCGTCAATGACCAGCAGCGGCGCCTGCTTGAGCAAAGCCCGGGCCAGTCCGACTCGCTGCTTCTGCCCGCCGGACAGCGTAATCCCGCGTTCGCCAATGACGGTTTGGTAGCCTTGGGGAAACTCCAGGATCGTATCGTGCAAATCGGCCATGCGAGCCGCTTGCTGAACATCCTCCGCCGAGGGGGCTGGATTGAAAAAACGGATGTTCTCCTCCAGGCTGGCCGAGAAAAGGAAATTGTCCTGCGGCACGAAAGCAATCTGTTCCCGCAGCCAATGCAGAGGCAAGTCCAGCAAATCGTGGCCGTCCAGGTACAGGCTGCCGCGCGGCGGGTCATACAGGCGGACCAGCAGATTGGCCAATGTCGTTTTGCCGCTGCCGGTACGTCCGAGGATACCGATTCGTCGCCCCGGCTGCAGATCAAGCGAGATATGCTGCAGAGCCGGACGGCTTTGGCCGGCATAACTGAAGGTCAGATCCCGGATTTCCAGCCGCCCTTCGCTGCGGGCCGGCAGCTGCTCAGCCGGCAGAGAATCCGGGGTGTCGCGGACAGCCGGCACTTCGCCAAGAATTTTCCGGAAACGCTTCCAGGAGGCGTTGCCTCTTTGCAGCATATTGATGATCCGGGCGACCGATTGCACCGGGTGGACGACCAACGCCAAATAGCCGTTAAAGGCGACAAAATCGCCCAGACTGATCGTGCCTGCTAGAACCAGCCGGCTGCCATAAATCAGGCCAATGGAAAAGCTGACGCCAAACAGCAGGGTGACCAGCGGATTGGTTGCTGCCGAAATATAGGACATGCGCAGGTTGGCTTTCCGGCTCTCCTGATTAAGCAGCCCAAAACGTGCAACCTCTTCCTGCTCCTGGCCGTGCGCCTTGATGACCTGGATTCCGGAAATGCTCTCCTGAACCCGGTCCGATACGGCGGCAAAAACCTCCTGGACCCTGCGAAACCGGCGTTGAACCTGCCGGCCGAGCAACAGAACCAGAGCCAGGATCAATGGGATGGGCAGCAGCGCCAGAAAGGTCAGCCGTGCATTGACCTCGCCGGTCATGCTTCTGATCGAAAGGATGCTCAGGACAATCGCGCTGGCGCTGAGCGCCAGGCCAGGACCGAAGGTCTGGCGGATGGCGCCGATATCGTTGATGGCATAAGCCATCAGGTCGCCGGTTTTCTGCTGCTGATAATAGGATACCGGTAAAATCAGCAGATGATCGAACAGCTCCCGGCGCAGGCAATTTTCCAGGTAGCGGGAATTCCCCATGATGAAATAACGCCAGGCAAAGCGGGTGATGAACATGCCGACAGCCGTCAGTAAAAGAAAAAGCAGGCTGCGGCCGACAGCCGGCATATCTTCCTGTCCGGCCAGTGTGTTGAGGCTATCGATGATTTGCCCGAGCAGCTTCGGCAGCAACGTCTGTAAAAAGGATGACAGCCCTAGAAACAGAAGTCCCGGCAGATACAGCCACCCATATTTCTTGATAAAAACTTTCACTTGTCGACTCCCCCGGGGTGTCGCGTGTTTGTCGCTTGAATCGGCTTCATTCACTATAGTTATAAGGATTCGGTCCGGTAAAGTCAACCAAAAGGGACACTCCAAAAGGGAGGCTGCCCTCCCCGATCCAGAAACCGCCGCCATTTTGCGCCGTAAAAACAATCAGGCAAACAGGGCCGCGACACACACCTGCAGACCTTCGAAGATCATGGATGACGCAGTATCGCCGAGACGGTAATTCTTGCTGGCAGCCACATCATTTTTCTCAAACTGAAAAATGGTTACTTCCCGGTTGAATGGATTGACCAGCCAGTATTCCCGAATTCCGGTCGACAGATACAAATCGAGTTTCTTGACCGAGTCTTTGCCCCGGGTACTCTCGGACAAGATCTCAACGACCAGGGACGGCACCCCCATGTAGTACCCCCGATCGCTGAGGTGCTCGTTCAGGTCGCAGATGACCATCAGATCAGGCTGGACGACATTGATATCCGCCGCACACCGCTTCAGCGTGATGTCATAGGGGGCCAGCATCGGGCGGCAGGATTTGTTCCGGAACCAGCTGGCGAAGACAAAATGCAGCTCGCCCAGCGCTGTCTGGTGGATGGTTACAGGTGAATCCATCAAATAGATTGCGCCGTCGATATACTCATATCGCTCTTCGCTGTTTGCAGATATTTCCAAATATTCTGCGTAGGTTGCCTTACGAGGATAGCAGGAATATGCCACAGCCTCCTCGCCGAGCGGCAGCCCCGCGGAAGGCTGCGAAACCGGTTCCACATAGGCAGACAGCCGGGCAATCCGGCGGCCGTTGCTTAAAATGATGATCTCTTCCCGGGCGGCATCCCGCAGGTACCGGCCAAGATTATTCTTCAGATCTGTCGCGTTAACCAGCATGGTTTATCCTCCTTGTCTTAGCTAATCTAGCTAAATTAGCTATTTATAAAATACATGAAAAAAACCGTCCGGTCAATAGCCGGATCAAAGACTGTCATGCGATATCAATCAACCTTGAAGCTATCCGGCAGTCATTTAGCCGGAAGCTTGCGGCCAACCAGAAGTGACACGATGAAGAAAATCAGGACTCCGAGGGCAAGCCAGGCGCCCAGGCGGTAGACCGGCTGAATGGTCAGCTGGTCCATCAGCTTGCCAGCCGCGGCGTTGCCGATCATGCCACTCAAGCCCATG
>DOFA01000229.1 GCA_003532195.1 Clostridiales bacterium | reverse complement strand
GATGCTCTTGAATTTATAAAATCCCTTCGCGCCATCGATGTCCGCAGATTCATATAATTCAACAGGAATCGCCTGTAATCCGGCCAGATAGATCAGCATCGCGTATCCAATGGACCGCCATGCCTGTATGACTGCCAGGCAGTAAACGACTGTGTTCTTATCAAGAAGCAGAATAGGCGGATTCTCGATCCCGATGGTTATCATGATACTGCTGATAAAACCTTCCGGGTGGAAAAACCATATCCAGACTGATGATACTGCCGTGATAGTCGATATATAGGGGATAAAATACACCGTTCTTAAAAGAACTTTGGCATATAGTTTTTTATTGAGCTGAATCGCAACAAACAATGAAATCGCTAAACTGACAGGCACTGAAATAATTGTGAAGATCAAGGTGTTCTTCATGGACAAAGCGAATATGGGGTCATGATACATGTCTATGAAGTTTTTAAAACCGATCCACTTGATATCATCTAAAAGTCCCCATTGACAGAAGCTCAGCAGGAATGCCGCAATGATCGGGAGCAGTTTAAATATTAAAAAACCAATGATATGCGGCGCTATGAACAGCCACGCGTAAAATGTCTCTTTTTTTATCAGGCTCGTGGTCTTTATTTTTTTCATAAAATACTACACCCCGCGTCCCTGATTTTATGATATATTGCACATCAGGATCGCGAAAGAACAATAATTTTATTTTTTTCTGGAATTTTTACAATCGAGCAAAAATGATGCGGCAAAAGATTCGATTTTTAGTCTTTTGTTTAATTTTTTTACCATCTTGTGACAAAAGGTGGCCTGGAAGGACCATTCATTCTGGTGGCCATGATCAGGCCCTGAATCTGTAGCCTGTCCCCCAGACGGTCTCGATGTATTGCATGTCAGCTGGATCAGACTCGATTTTTTCACGGATGCGCGCGATGTGGACGGTCACGGTAGCGGAGTCGCTTACTGCGTCGACGCCCCAGATGCTTGACAGCAGTTCATCCTTGCTGAACACCCGATTGGGATGGCGCACGAAATATAGAAGCAGTTCAAACTCTTTCTGTGCCAGTGCGATTTCTTTGCCGTTCAGAAAGACACGGCGCGCATCCGGCTGGACTTCCAGACCGCGGACTTTGATCTGGCGGGGTTCAGGGGCGGCGTAAAGGCTCTTCAGACGCTCGACCTTGGCCAGGTGCGCCTTCACCCGGGCTGTCAATTCACCAGGGGAGAATGGTTTGGTGATATAGTCATCAGCGCCCAGGCCCAGGCCTTTGATCTTGTCGATGTCTTCATGGCGGGCTGAGACGATCAGAATCGGCGCATCGGTCTGGCTGCGCGTCTGGCGTAGAATATCGAAGCCGTCGATGCCTGGCAGCATCAGGTCGAGCAGGACCAGGTCATAGGCAGATGAACGGATCGCCTCCAGGCCTTTGATGCCAGTCAGGCAAATATCTGTGGCATATCCTGCCACCTCAAGATAATCGCGCATCAACTCGGCAATACTGGGGTCGTCTTCAATGATCAGGATTTTCTGCATGCAGTCAAACCTCCATCAATCTTCCTTATGCTCCCATGCGGCTTCCTTTTTCAGGGCAATGGAAAAAGTCGTACCGGCTTGCTCCTTGCTGCGGACCCAGATCGAACCTTTGTGGTCCTCGACGATCTGGCGGGCGATAGCCAGGCCAAGGCCGCTGCCCTCCGCCTTGCTGCGTGCGCTGTCCGCGCGGAAAAAGCGGTCAAACAGATACGGCAGGCTCTCCGGCGGTATGCCGATGCCTGTATCAGCGATATCGATAATGATATGTTCCTGCTTGTCCCGCAGGGTTACCGTGACATGGTCCTGATGACCTTTTCTGTACTTGCGGGCATTGTCAAAAAGATTGGCCAGGACCCGCTGCATCTGAGCCCGGTCAATCCGGATCCAGCAGCTTTCTTTCAGCTGATTCTCCCAGTCCAGGGCAATCCCCTCATGGCCAAACAGCTCGCGGGCATCCTCGACAAGCTCTGACAGAAACAGGACCGGGTCCGTCCAGACAAAATGATAAGGCACCTGATCCAGTTCCAGCCGCGAGTAAAAGACCAGGTCATCTATCATCTTGTCCAGCTGCCCGGCTTTGCGGCTGATCGTCTCCAGATACTTGCGCTGCTTTTCAGGCGTATCGGCAACACCATCCAGCAATCCCTCGACATAACCGCGGATGGATGTGATCGGCGTCTTGAGATCATGTGAAATACTGGAAACTAGCATCTGCCGGTTCTCGTCGATTTTCTCACGCATGGCCAACGACTCCTGCAGCTTCAAGCGCAGAACTTCCATTGAACGCTGCAGCTGGCGGATCTCCTCATCGCCTTGCTCGACGATGGGATCCTTCAGGTTGCCCTCGCTCATGGCTGAAACAGCACCGGCCAGGCGAACCAGCGGAGCGGCGATCGTCTTGACAGTCCTGCCAGAACCATAGATATGAGTGGCCAGTCCTGACAATAGCAGCAGAGTGATGGCAAACAAAGCGAACAAGCCAGCCTGCTCAACNNAAAGGTGAAACGGTGAGCATGGCGAACATAGAGGATCTTGTTGATGGTCATCCGGCCGGTTGAGGCTGCAGATGCCAACTGTGTTTCGATTTCCGCATCGATGGGGCTGACACCGCTTGTCGCAAAAAGGCTGGTTCCATCGCGTGTCACAATGACTTCGGCAGAGACATCGGACATGCGGGCGGCCAGGTATTGGACAAATTCTTCCCGGGCGACTGATTCAGGAGACTGGCGCCAGATGGCGGCAGCGGCTGAAAACATCTCGTAGCGGATCAAGACTGCTTTTTCATAGTCGGCATAATGAAATCCGGGCCCTGATACCGTGGACAACAGCATGTAGGCCAGCACAGACAGCACCAGGGTAACCACCGGCGGGAATACCAGCAGGGACAGATTGGTCAGAATGAGCCTTTTCTGCAAGTTCATTACGCCACGCCTCTCTGCCGGCTGCAGCCTGCCTTGTTACAGGTCCCTGCGGTCAAAGCGCTGGAATCCCAAAGCGAAAAAGATCATGACATAACCGAGCATGACCAGCAGTTGGCGCAGCACCATGCCCAGCGGCAGGGGGCTGGCAATCCAGAGCTTGTACCAGTCCAGCAAGGAAGTGGCCAGGAGGGTGGCCAGTGACGAGAAAACCACGCCAAGTCCTCTCAAGAGCAAAAAGGCCAGCATGGAGAGAAAAAACACCCCTGAACTGCTCTTGAAAACATTGGCCGGCCAGGCGATCAGAACGGCCAGCGTGAGCATGGGTATGACCGTTGAGACGTAGGCGGCCAGGATGCTGGCAAACCACCCGAGCGTGGGGGACATGCGGTTGAACAGCAGGGCAGTCGCCGTGGACAAGACCATGACGATCATCAGGCTGGCCAGGATAAACGCGCCAACCGCAGTCAGCTTGGCCAAGTAGACCTTCAGCCGGGTCACCGGCCGGGTGATGCTGATCTTCATCGTGTCGCTGGCAAACTCACCTGTAAAGGTGTCGATCACCGCAAGGGCTGTAAAAAGCGGCAAAATCGTGTTGGCAAAAACTGACAAGACTGTGATAGGGAATCCCGCCGCGCTGCTGCCCATGATGCCCAGACCGCCCCGCAGGGCAAATGACAGCAGCTGGACCACAGCGATAATGGCTGCCGACAAGATGACGATGAGAACGGCCTTCTTTTTGCGGACCATCTTGAAAATTTCATTGACAACTGTCGCCTTATAACTTTCCATACCGGTCAACCTCACTCATGAAATAGCTCTCCAGTGACGCATGGTCACGCAGGATGTTGTCCTTGCTATCCACCCGCAGCAGCTGGCCGTCGAAGATCACGCCGATCCGGTCGCAGGTCAGTTCGACATCATGGATCAGGTGGCTCGATATGAAAAAAGTGGTCTGCTCCGTTGCCGCCAGCCGCTTGATCAGGTTCCTCACTTCAACCATGCCCTCGACATCGAGGCCATTGAGGGGCTCGTCCAGGATCAGCAGGCGTGGTCTGGGCAGGATGGCTGCCGCCAGGCCCAGGCGCTGTTTCATGCCCAGCGAATAATTGGCAGACTTTTCAAATTTATATTTGCCAAGACCGGTCAGCTGAAGGACTTCATCAATCCGGCTTCGGAGCATGGCCTTGTCCGTAATGCCATAAGACCGGGCTGTCAAGGACAGGTTCTCGACGGCTGTCAAATACGGATAAGATACAGCTGTCTCAATGATGCAGCCTACCGATGCCATGGCTAGTTCGTAGTCGGTCAAGATGCTGTGGCCAAAAATCCTGACATCACCCGAATCCGGATGCATCATGCCGGTTATGACCTTCATGGCGGTTGTCTTGCCGGCGCCATTGGGTCCGAGCAGGGCAAAAATGTCACCCGTTTCAATATCCAGATTGATATCACGGATGCCTCGTTTGTTTTTATATGTCTTGGTCAGGTTCTTGATTTCGATCGCCTTGCTGCTGGACATGCTGTCCTCCGCTTCCTCTTGCTTTGCTGCCAGACCCGGCTGGACTCTTCAACCGGCTTGATCGGCCGGGTTATTTGGACACAAAAACATCCGGGGTATGGTCAATCCCCCGAATGCTTGTATTCATGCCGCTTCTGGTTGTCTGTCATCATCCTGCCGGTCAGTCAAACACCCTTGGGAAGTAGGGGGACGCCCAACTTCCCATATTCTTGTCCAGCTGCAGCTGGATGCTGGCGTTCATGTCAAAGTAGATCGAGCCGCTGCCCGTCCGGCCGGAGCCATCCTCATAGGTGAAACTCACGCTGTACGGGTCGTTGTTGGGTGCTGTAAAGCTGAATTCGATCGGTTCGTAGTCTGAACCATCTACATAGGTCTCATAATAACGGCCGGTTACCTGGTCCTGATCGATCGATTCAATCACCAGCGTCCGTTCACCGATCTTGGCGAATGAATCACCCTGGTCTGCGACGATGTCATTGCGGTAGGTGCCGACAAATTTATCCGACAATTTGTCTTGGCGACTGAAGCCGTTGTCGACTTTGTTGACGACAACATTCTTGCCGGTCAAGTCGGGCTTGCTGAGACTTGTCGTCCCGACACTGGTCAAGTCCATGGTCACATCAAAGGCCAGGTCGCGGGCTGCGCCGTCCGCGTCACGGCCCGACAGGACGATGTTGAAGGTCGCTGAGGTTAAAAGGCCTTGCGGGTCAGCTTTGGCAGTTCCAGCCAGATACTTAATGAACACGTCGCCCTTCAGGATGACCTGATCAAAGCCTTGCTGCTGATCTGCCATGTATTCACCCGCATTATATTCGTCTGTCCTGGCATCTTCAGGATAGATGCCACTCGTAGCCATGGGCTGCATGCCCGGCAGGCTGGATCCCAGGAACTGCTTGGTCAGAAATGATGCCACTGCGTTGACGATGGCCGGAATCTGTGTGTCTGACAAGGTGCCTGTGAAAGTCTTGCTGTTGTCTTCGTCGCTGGTGACCGTTATGTAATTGCGCAGGTTTCCGACAAAAGCATCGAGAATCCGCTCGAGATCAGCCACCTGCTCCTGGGCCAGAGGATCACGGTTATAATCATCATAGACTACGCCGTCAATTTCTTCCTTCCAGGCTGCGTTCATATATTCATTGACATAATAGGTATCACTGTAGCTGTCGTACCAGATATACTGCAAGCCGTCATTGTAATTGTAGCTGCTCTGAATCTGGCCGTTCTTCGTCTCTGTCGTCTCGCGTGATTCATTTTTGTCGCCATCAACCTTCTGGCCCGATGTTTTGCGCATCAGCACCGTGTCGTTATCGGTCAGGGTGAAGGTCGTACGGACTGTGTAGTTGTCGATTTCATTCGACATCTGTGCTGAAGTCGTCTTGACGGCATCCTTCAGCTGATCGTATGCTGACCGCGTCACGGTCTCCGCATAAGCCGTCGAGGCCAGAAGCGCTACACCAAGAATAATACTTAAGGGCACCAGGATCTTTTTATTTAATTTCATCGTACATCACTCCCACCTGTGAAGGTTATTCTTATCATAACCGATTTGCCTTGATATTGGAAATCTTCCGGACTGGCTGTTTAGCCGCCCAGCTTCTTTCCACCTCTATTAAACTACAGGTTTCTTGCTATAGCATAAAGCTTTTCTAAAGAATATATAAACTATGGTATGATAAGTAAGTAAAGGAATCAATTTACCTGCTTGCATTTCCGAATGGACCGGAGGATGCTGCGATGAATCAATGGTATAGACAATTGGCGAAACCTGCCTGGGCTCCTCCGGCGCGGGTTTTTGGCCCGGTGTGGGCGGTTCTTTACGTTGGCATTGTGTTCACGTTTGGCGCGGCAGCTTTTATGTTTGCGAAATCGCAAATATCCTGGCTCGTGTTATTGCCTTTCTTTCTGAATATTGTGTTCAACGTTGCTTTTACCTCTTTGCAGTTTAAACTGAAAAATAACTATCTCGCGCTTTTGGATATCTTTCTGGTGCTGCTCACTTTAATCTGGGCCTTGTTAAAAATATATCCGTTTGCCCCTTGGATTTCATGGGCAAACAGCCCTTACCTGCTGTGGGTTGCCTTTGCCACAGTGCTGCAAACAAGTATTACCTGGTTAAACAGATAAAAGAAAGAGCTGATAACTTAACCGTTGTATTTACAGCACGGATCGGCGCAGATCCAGAAGGGGCAAAGATGAAGAGAAGAATGAAAGCAGCCCTCCTGGGCGGAGCTCTGCTGGGACTTGTCTGTGTGGCAGGGGCATATGTCAGGTCCGGCTTTAATGCTTCACCGGAATTTGTTTTCTCACTCTGGTATAACCGCGTCATCCTCGGTCTGGTCGTGGGCGCTCCCTGGAAAACTACAGACAAAAGAAAAGCTTTGCTTCGCGGAGCCTTGTTCGGGCTCTTGGTTTCATTTGCTTTCTACAGTTCGACCGGATTTCAGGACCATGTCAGTTTTATAGCCGGGATTTTGTATGGTGTGATACTGGAAGGCTGGCTCAGCCGCTCTGCCTTCTCCGGCAGCGATTAGCTGAACCCTGACTGCTGCGGCGGCAGGAAATTCAGGTCAAAGATTCCAAGGGGTCAGGCGCCGTCGGCTGCAGGGCAGAAAGGTTGATTGCTTTGTGAAGCAGTTTCAGACGAGATCCACGATTTGCTGGTTGTCATTCGCCGGTGCCAGAGCACAGCCCTGGCATGCGCCCCATATTTTCCGGCTAAGCGGCAAAATAATCAAGAGGGCTTTGCAACCCATTTCTATCGATTATCACACCAACCGGTGAGGAGGAAATAACGTGAGGAAAATTGGTCTGTTGACCAGCGGCGGTGATTGCCAAGGCTTGAATGCTGCGTTGCGGGGCGTTGCCAAAGCCTTATATGTTGCCGAACCAGACATCGTCCTTTATGGATTTGCCGATGGATATCGCGGATTGATTCAAAATGAATACCGAATCATGAGCCCTGCTGATTTTTCTGGAATTCTAACTATCGGCGGCACAATCCTTGGAACCTCACGCCAGCCGTTCAAACAAATGCTCATGCCAGCCGATGCTGGTCTGGCCGAAGGGCCCTCCAGGCTGGCAAGCATGCTGGGAACCTATCAGAAACTCAAGTTGGACGGGCTGGTCATTTTGGGCGGCAATGGAACGCATAAGACCGCGCAGCTTTTGGCCGAAAAGGGTATTCGTGTTGTGACGTTACCGAAAACAATCGACAATGATTTATATGGCACTGAGGTATCGATTGGTTTTCAGAGTGCCGTAGATATTGCCACCGCAGTTATCGACAGCATCCATACCACTGCCACATCGCACGGCCGGGTTTTTATTATCGAGCTGATGGGCCACAAGGCTGGCTGGCTATCACTGCACGCTGGAGTCGCCGGCGGAGCCGATGTTATCCTGATACCCGAATTACCCTACGATCTGCAAAGGATCAGACTGGCACTCGAGAAACGCCAACAGCAGCAGAAGCGATTCTCCATCATTGTAATCGCTGAAGGAGCCCTGTCGGTTGAAGAAGCAGCCATGTCCAGGAAAGACCTCTTGCAGCACAGGGGGTCTTGGCGATACCCTTCCGTCGCCTACCAGCTCGCGCATGATTTGACCGAACTGGTTGGCCAGGAAATCCGGGTCACCGTACCCGGCCACTATCAGCGGGGAGGCCAGCCGTGTCCTTTTGACCGGGTTCTGGCCACAGCGTTGGGATCTGCAGCAGCTGAACTGGTTCTTAATGATAAGTATGGATATATGGTTGGCTGGCAGAAGCATCAAGTTGTGCCGGTTCAACTGTCTGAAATCGCTGGAAAACTCAAGACGGTCCCATCCGATGCTCTCCTGGTCCGGTATGCTTTAGAACTCGGTGTTTCATTTGGGCACAAGATGTTGTAACAAAATGCTGCATTCAGATTCTGCTCGCATGGCTTTGGCTGGACTGAGAGTGATTCTCTGGAACAACTGGTATAAATCAATGCCAAAATTGTAAAGGATTGCGACGCGGCGGTGCTGATCGTCCTAGGCCAGTCCTACCTAATCCAGACTGCTGAATCGGCAATGTCACCGATAAAAATATCAGCCGTTTCAAACGGAGGAGATAACGACAGGCCTTTCCGGGTCAAGATGCCGCGCGCCAGTGACATTCTTGTAGACCAATCGTCGATTTTCTAGGTCTTTGTCTTATTTTTCTCTTGCGATAAAAATGTAAATCAATCTTGATTATCGTCAATTGTGCAACCTGCCAGATGCCCATATTATTATTCCAGGATCCGCTGACTCAAGATTATGCGGGTAATTGCAGCTTCATAAGAAAATGCGGATCAACTTGAATAAGTTTTCTGTAATAAAGAAGGAGGAAGGCGACATGACGAAACGGCATTTCTGTAAAATCCTAATTACCCTGATGATTGTCTCTATTTTACTGACCATAAGCGGGGTAGCCGCAGCGGAAGGAAGCAGCGATGATTTCTGGTATTCTGCTGTGTTCTTTGGCAAAGCTACCCATGACTTAGGTGAAGGGCACACCGGGACGGTCACGATCGAATTTGACTTTGTGACCAACAATTTCATGCAAAACTTTGGCATGGGTTATGCCGACAGCACGACTGTGATTAACGACTGGTCGCAAATGGCTATGGTCATTTCCAACCAGATCGAAGGTGACACGAACTACTTCATCGTTCGCAACGCCAAGAAATATGTATGCCTGCAGAAGGTTTATGTAGAAAATAACAAGAACTACCATTTCCGGATTGAAACCGAAGTGGCGGCTAAAACATATAATGTCTATGTCACACCGGAGGGCGAAGCAGAAATCAGCCTGGCCTTGAATTGCGCCTANNAACACAGGTTAAAGATCTAAAGGAAAAAGAGCTGACCGGTCTCTATACCATTGGCAGATCTGCTGATGCGGATTTCCGGACCAGCGATTTCAGCAGTGATGGCGCCTGTATCCAGGCTGCACTCGATTTGGTTCCCAGCGGATCCCGACTGGAAATAAGCGCCGGGACATACCAGATTAACGAACCGCTCTTCGAAGCGGGTAAAGATATCGAATTGATTGGCTCGGGTGATGTCATCTTCCAGATAGATATCGCCTATTCAGAGTGCATCGGGTTCAGCGGCGGATTGATAGCTTATAACCGTTACCTGACGACTGATGCAGCAGCGGGAACTTACACGGTTCCGCTGGACGGCGCTGCCGATCTTCAAGCCGGGGATCTGATCAAAATCATCAACAATCAGCGTTGGGCGCCCCAGGATACTGAACTGGGAACCATGCTGACCGGCGAAATGTACAGGATTGATTCGGTATCCGATAACACGGTCAATCTGACCGAACCGCTGATGCGCAGCTATCTGGTGTCTGAAGGCGCGGTTGCGGTGGTTTACCGGCCAATCAAAGTCAAGGTAGAGAATATCCAATTTATACAAGTCAACAACAGTTCGAGCACAGCTGATAAAGACACCCTTTTATTGTATGTTTGCGCAGAATCAACGGTCAGCAATTGTAAAATCGAGAATAGCGGCGAATTTGCATTACAGCTGAAAAGGTGTTATGACACGACAGTCAGCGACTGCACGATCATCGACTGCAATAAAGCGGGCAATGGCTACGGGGTCTCCATCGCCGAGGCTAGCGCCAATATCCGGATCGTAGACAACTACATCGAGAATTGCCGCCATTGCATAATGTCTGGAACTGCGACCATGAATTCGGGTCTGAACCGAGGGATCATCATCTCCGGAAACACCTGTATCGGATCACGAATCCTGGATTCCAACGTTATCGATGCCCATCAGACAACAATTGACTATACTGTGACCGGCAATACTATTTATTGCTATTCAGACAATGCCAAACAATATGCTGCTTTTTATGATGCCTGCCAGAGCTCTGTGTTTTCCGACAATTACGTCTATGGGGGCATCGGTGTCCGGCAGCGCGGCTCGGTGCCGGGCGGCAACCACATCATCGCAGATAACCGTGTGGAAGGGGGCGCCTTATACCTCGGCGTCCGAGACAACCTTGGCGAAGCCATCACCATTACGGGCAATATTGTCTGTAACACAACCAACTGGGGCATATCGATTGAAAAGGAAGCCTTCAGGCAGTACACCATTTCCAACAATACCATCAGCGGCTGCGCCGGCGGCGGCATCAACATCACTTTGCCGGCTCTGGCTGTCGATGCGGCATCGGTCATCCTGTCTGGAAACAACATTGACAATGTCGGCGGCTATGGTATCCGCTTAGCCCGAGCATCAGCGGAAGATACGTTAAACGCAATCATCAACGGCAACATTATCCGGAATGCCAACCAGAGAGATATCGGCTGCTGCGGCATTGTCCTTGTTGACCTTTCAGAATCCATTGTCACAGACAATATTATTGAAAACCAAAACGGCAGTCTGGTCCAAGGCATCAGCGAAGCACAGAACTTTGGCGGCTGCGACTGGAATTACGTTCACCACAATATTATCAAGGGTGCAGATGAAGCGGTTGACTTGATCGGGGCCCATTCCGTTGCCGAAAGCAATCTGCTTCCCGGTTGACAGAACAGGCTATTGCCTTTGGACTATTGCCTTTGGACGATAGCGAAGCCCTAAGTTCAAGAGACCGGCAGCAACTATAGTTTTAGGTTTTACAAGGTACCAGATGCAAGCAGAAAGGGTACAGACTGTGAAAACAGAATTTCCAAGAAATGCTGATGATCCTCTGCGGGTTGCGGTTGTCGGTGCTGGCAGCCGTGCGATGAACTATTCAGCCTTTGCCTTGCGGGAACCCAGTTTGATGAAGGTGGTTGCCGTAGCAGAGCCAGATGAATACCGCCGGGTAAAGGCCGCACAGGAACATAGCATACCCGAAACCTGCTGCTTTGCTTCCGTTCAGGAGATGATGGCCCGGCATCCGGATTTCGATGCTGTCATTAATGGGACGATGGATGCCGATCATGTGCCGACTTCTCTCCCAATATTGCAGGCTGGGTATAATTTACTGCTGGAAAAGCCAATCTCGTTGAACAAAAAAGACCTGTTCCAGCTTTATGACGCAGCCCGGCAGTACGGAAACAAAGTAATGATCTGTCACGTCCTCCGATATGCGCCGTTCTATGTGGAAATCAAGAAGCGGATACTCGCTGGCGATATTGGCGAGGTTATCTCGCTGCAGACGGAGGAGAATGTCAGCTATCACCATCTTGCAGCGGCTTATATCCGCGGCAAGTGGAACAACAGCGATGTCTGTGGTTCCAAGATCCTGATGGCCAAGTGCTGCCACGACCTGGATATCCTGACCTGGCTGAAAAGCGGCATCGCGCCCCGTTATATCAGCAGCTTCGGCGGGCTGAAGCAATTCAGGGCGGAGCGGGCTCCGGCGGGATCTGGCCAAAGATGCTTGGCAGACTGCCAGATCGAAAGCAATTGTCCGTATTCGGCACGCAAACATTACCTGGATAGTGGTTTGTGGCCCAAATACGCCTGGCGGAGCATTGAGCAGCTTGAGGACAAGGATTCGGAAGTGGTTAAAACTAAATCACTATGCAGTGACAATCCGTTTGGCCGCTGTGTATGGCATTGCGATAACAATGTCGAGGATCATCAGTGCGTCATGATTGAATTCGAAGATGGGACAACCGCCGTTCATACCTTGAACGGCGGTACCGCCAAACCCTGCAGGGTTATTCATGTTATCGGTACACGTGGGGAAATTTATGGCATTACCGAAGATCAATGCTTGATGGTCAGGCATCCTGATCCCAGGAAGGGCCATGAATTTTCCGAGGAGAAGGTGTTAATACCTGAAGCGGCTGAGGAGCACGGAGGCGGTGACTGCCGTTTGGTTGCAGACTTTGTCAGAACAATGAAAGGGCAGCAGCCCTCGGTTTCCTGTACGGAATTAGCAGACTCAATCTACGGTCATTTGATCGGCTTTGCTGCTGAAGAGGCCATGCGTGACCGGAAGGTCGTTGAAATCTCAAAAATCTGAACGCATTGGAGCAAACGGATGCATGATGATTGTCGGAAAGAAAATGCTGCCTTGCTGGCCTTGCTTCCTGTTGTCGATTTTGGTTCGGATAGAGACAATCGGACAGTCTTGACGGAGATTGGCGATCATTATGTCCGACACGAGTTTAATCTTCATGGCAGCGGATGGATTCGCCTTGCCTATGGCACAAACACCCATGGCTTTGAAGGGCATCAGTTCAGCAACACAGGACTGACATGGAAGATCGCCTGTCAGAGCCTGCCGCTTTCCTTTCGGGAAGAAAGCGTCCGGATGATGGCTTTGGCTGATGATCTGGCGCCTGCATATGATCCGATTGACTGGCATATCGAATGCAAATCCGGCTATCGATACCCACTGGATTATTTTACGGATTTGCATTATGGCCAAATAGAAGGCGTGGATGCCAAGATCCCTTACGACTTGTCCAGATGCAGTCATCTGGTCCTGCTAGCCAGAGCCTGGAAAGTGACCGGAGAGGAGAAGTACCGCCGGGAGATCCTGGCGCAAATCGTGGACTGGCTGGCGATGAATCCTTGCGGCTACGGCATTGGCTGGCATGCCAACATGAATGTGGCTTTACGTCTGGTCAACTGGCTGACTGCCGTTTCCCTGATCCGCGCGGGAATCCATCTGGAAGATCCAAAGGAAGGGGCTTTCCTCAAGCTTTTCATCGGCAGTCTCCTCGACCACCGCCGCTTCATTGCCGCCAACCTGGAATTTAGCGACACCAATATCCATCCCAACCATTATCTGGGCGATCTTGCCGGCCTGCTGATCGGCAGTCGAATGATCAGGGAGTTTGATCGTGAAAGTGATGCCTGGTACCGTTTGGCTTGGCGTGAATACCAGTTGGAATTCAACCGGCAGTTCGGCCCCGATGGCGTCCACTTCGAAGGGGCGGTTAATTATCACTGCTTCAGTCTCGAAATGCTAGTTGAAACATTTCTTTTTGCAGCCAAGATTGACGGCTGCTCGACCGCGGAGGACGTACGGGCATGGTTGGCAAGCCGAATTGGCGAAACAAACCTCCGCAAGCTGCGGCAAATGTTCTTTGCCCTGAAGGCATTTATCCAGCCTGACGGTCTGATACCAATCATTGGTGACAATGACAGTGCTCGCTTTATCCTGTTTGACCGATGCGATCATGATATTCATGATTGGCGCTTTCTGTGCTGTATCGGCGCAGCCTTATTCAACGATGCGTCTCTGCTGCCGGCCGGGATATCGCTCGGACACTGGAATGCCGCCGGAATTTGGCTGTCCGGGGTCCACGCGGTGAAGCCGGCAGAAGATCCGCCGGCCAGCGTGGCTTTTCGTTCTGTCGGATTTTACTTCTTGCGCACGCCGGACATATATGGCTTTGTGACCTGCGGACCGATCGGTACCGATGGCCTGGGCGGACATTCGCATGATGACAAGCTTTCCTTGGTTCTGTCGGTTCTGAACCGGCCTTTTTTTGTCGACTACGGCAATTATACCTACACAGCCAGTTTGCGGCTCCGGCAAGAAACGTGCTCGGTTGTCAACCACAACACGGTTTCCCTGGCCGGGGAGCCACAAAATCGAAGACTGGCCAATTCGCCCTGGTGGGGTTGCCGGGAAGACACCCGGTGCAGTTGCCTGTTATGGGAAACATCGCCTGCTCATGTCCGGTTTAAGGGTCAGCATGAGGGATACCGGCGGCTTCCGGCCAATATTGTCCATCGGCGTCTGGTTGAAATCGATGATCCCGGCAAGCAGGTCAGGCTCGTCGACGAGATGATCAGAGGCTGTTCTGATCAACCCTATCCAATGATGACCATTTCCTTTTTGCTGCATCCGGAATGCTGTGTTGAAGCCGTGAACGGAAACCGAATAACCTTGGCCAATGCAGGTATAAAATTAGAATTAACGACAGAAAATGGTCAATGGTTAATTGAGGAGTCTTTCTATGCACCGCGATATGGCGTCAGGCTGCCTGCCACCAGGATCATGATCCGGCTTTCCCCAGGAGCGGCACAAAATATGATCCTGGCCAAGTGGCATGTGAATCATTCGCAAGCGTAACGTTTCGGCGATCGCTTCTGTTTACTGAACGGGAAGCGGCCAACGGAAGATGTCATAACCGCCCTCCTCGATTGCTGATGTAAAACCGGCACCAATCGACGTCGCAAAAGCAGTAAACTTCCTCCCGCTTCGCAGCGATTCAACTTGTGTCCCCTGTAAAAGCAGGGTTGGTGGAGCCGTCACTTTAAAGTCTTGAGATTTTCCCGGGTTAATCACAAAGAGCAGCCGGCTGCCGCCGGAAACCCCGGTTCGCCATTGTATAAGCGCTTCTGATTCAATCTGCATTTGATGCTGAACCCCTGAGAGCATGCAAACATGCAGAAGAAACTTTTCAAATTCCTTGTAAGGTCTTTCCTGGTACTTACACCCAATGAAAGTCCCCAACGCTATGACTTTGCCTCTTCCGACCGCATTGACCATTGCCAGGATATTGCCGGCACTGTCTCTGGCTAACACGCGAGAGTGGAATTTATCATGATTCTCTTTCAGCGGCGTAAAGTATTCACCGGCGTTCCGTTCTTCAGCCCAGTTCGGCAGATTGCCAGATTTTCTGGGAACAAGTGCTTCCAACGTGTATTGCTCACCTTCCCATTCCAGATTGAAATCCTCTTGCACGAGGACTCTTCTTCCGGAATCTTCAATTCCGAGTGCATTTGCGAAGGTGCGATCGGGTCCCGGATATCGGTAAAAACCTGTTGATGTATAGGCATCTGCTTCCGCTTCAATCAGCAGGGTTCCTCCATTATGGACAAACTCAAGAATGCTTTTTGCCTTATGCTCTGATACGACCAGCGGCCAGGGCATGATGAGTAATCGGCAGTGATTCAGGCGAGCCAGGTTCGTCTGTTCCACGACATCATAAGGCACCTGAATTCGCTCCAACGCCGATAAATAACCGGTAATGCTGTTTCTTGCCCGAATCGCCGCCGAGTCCTGGGCCCATTCCAGATTGAAAGAATCCGGTTCAAATATCACGCCTAACTTCGCTGCATCCGGCGCATATTCCTCGAGCAGATTGTCATGCTGTGCGAGCAGGGTACCTGTTTCACGCATCATGGCCAGCCTTTCCTCCGCCAGGCCATCCAGTCCTGCCAGCCCATATCCGGAAGATTCCTTTCCAAAAACCTCGTCTCGCCAGCACCAGAAGATGACCGCTTTTGCACCTCTTCCATATCCGTTCCAAACCCAGCGCTGTTGAGGTTTGGCATGTACAGAAGGGAACACGGCAAATCCCTGCCGGGCCGAACCTCCCTGCAACTCGCTCACCCAAACCACGCCGCCGTTGGCTGCCGAGCGAGTGGATTCCACCCGCACGCCGAAGTCCTCATCACTGACCTTGAACCAGAAAGGAAAATGAGAACAGCCATAACCATCAAGATGAGAAGCCATGAAAAAGTCATTGCCTCGGTTCATGGCGTGATTCTCGGCGTCACCCGACATTAAAAAAGAGGGTTGGGAGGCATGCGCTAAAACCAGATGGGCTGTGTCTGCCTCTTTGATGGTCTCATAGCGGAATTTTACATGCTCGGCGGCACGCCACTGGAGAAAAGCTTCGAACTCCATCATTTCCGTATAAGGTCTTTGGGGAATCTTACCTGGAAACACGTCTTCCCAACTGCAATATCGTCTCTTCCAGGCCGTGTTCAGACCGGCAAGGTTAATATACTTTTTCATGAGCCAATGGCGAAAGGCTTCTAAAGTATATGGACAAAAACAAACCAGGCCGTCTGATTGGACATTCCACCGAAGTTCATTCCAGCAATCCCAACCGAGTATATTTTTCTTGCCGGCGTATCGCTCCACTGTCTTTTGGATGAATAATCGCATTCCCGCGAGTACGGCAGGATGGTCGAAGCAGCCCCCCGGCGTCAAACCCTGATGGGCTTCCACGCGGTTAGAAGAAAGAACACGATTGCCAAAATTGTCTATCATATGAGCATCTGGAATCAGCCTGTGAATCCAAAGCGGCTGCAGTTCAGCAATCGTGCTGAAGATAACGCCCAGGCCTCTTTTATCTGCTTCCTCAACAAGCTCGTCGTAGTCGCTGAAATTGAAGACTCCCGGCTCAGACTCGACCCAAGACCAGATAACCCAAAGCTGGATTGCATTGAGTCCCGATGCTTTCATCTGGTCCAGATCTTTCTTCCAATATTTCCGTTCAGGAAAAGGAGCCCGATAGTATTGTGCAGCCAGTATCATTTTTCGTCTCCGCTTCTTCATCAAACATTTCGGACATCGACTGCTGTCTTACAACCAGTATAAACCTGTTATTCTCTGGTGTCTTTTCTAATACAACAAGAATCTTAATCAGAACGATTATCCTGATCATCAACATCCGGAATGCGGCAGGTGCCATTTGGAAAAATATATAGCTCATCATCAAGTGAATTTGATAGAATAGGAATTGATGGGAAACAGAGGTTTTCATCCAGTTGGATTTAATAATTGCCGATTAGAGAAAGGCGGAGCAAACATGGCGACTCAAATCGAGAAGCAGGCAGAAATCCCCAGGCCGTCTCTGTTGCGAACGATCTTTGGCATGATGGTCAATCCGGCCGCGGCGCTGCGGGGGGCGCTGGCTGGCAGGTGGTATTTGTCAGCCGCGGTGTCGGCGCTGGCTTTCGGCCTGTTCTTCGCGCAGACCGGGCTGGACCTTTACAAAACCGGCCAGAAGGAACTGATTTTTGTCCTGCTTGCCGCCGGGGCCGGCCTCCTCTACGGTCTGGCGGTTATCCCGCTGGTCGCCGCTTTCCTCTGGCTGGTTCTCAAGGCGGCCAGAAGCGACCAAGGCATCCTGCAGACTATATCCGTCTTTTGTCTCAGCTACAGCGGCGCCCTGATTTACGGCATCCTGGGGCTGGTGTTCTCTCTGGCGCTGGGCTGGAAGACCTCGGTCGCCTTCGGCGTGACCGGGGTTCTCTGGGCGATTGGCCCCATGATGGTTGCCATCCGCGAACTGACAGGCCAGAAGCGGACGCTGAGCTTTTTCCTGTCCACCCTGGTCGGCGCCCTGATCTTGCTGTCCTGGTCCGTTTTTGGAAGGCTTTAGGAGGTGATGGCGCGTGGTGATGGATTTTAACAAGTTCAAAGGAATCAAATGGCTGGTCCGGGTTCTGTGCTTTATGGCTCTGGGCGTCGGCGTGCTGGCCAATCCCATGGATCTTCTGAATCCCTATGGAATCGGCGTCGGCATCCTCTGCGGACTGCTGGCCGGCTGGCTGTTCCGGCTGCTGCTCAAGGCGTTCCTCCTCCTTATGAACAAACAGCTGAAAAGGGAAGCCGGACCCCAGGCAGTCCAGTACGCGGTCAATGAAGGCCTGCTGTATCTGGCGCCTTTCGCCGTGATGCTTCTGCTGGCTGTCTTTTATCTCAACTGGTCGATGACCGTTCCGTTTATCTCGGCTGGGCTTATGTCCGCCGGGACAGCTTCCGCCATTGAAATCGGCAAGCTGCAAGGCCGGCAAGCGTTGAAAAACACGATTGCCGCCACGGTGGCATCGTTTGGCTTTTCCTTTCTCTGGATCCTCGCGGTTCCCGTCTTGAAAAGGGCGCCGTCCCTGATCGAGGGCGGGGTCCGGCTGGTGCGTTCGCTGATCGGAGGTGGCGGCTTATGAAACGGTTCCTGGCCTTGCTTCTGACGGCCTTTTTCCTGATGATGCTCCTCTTGCCGATTAAAGTGCTGGCGGCCGGGGACAGCCCGCCGCCGCTCGAACCTTACCAGAAAGTGGTCAGCCAGAGGGGCAGGTGGTATTCCGATCAGATTGTTTATGATAACCGCTCCAATCTGGTGGTCGGCTATACGGGCGGTTATGACACACGGGTGGAAGAACCGGCGATGGCGCTGACTGTGAATGAGCGGACGCTGCTCACGGGCATCCATATTCCCTATGAGGGATTAATGTCTGGCCAGGTGGAACTGGTTATCAGGGACAGCCTGGGCAACGTCTACCAGGGCTTCACCGCCAGGGCGGAAACAGTCGGAACAATCCGTGAAGCCGGAAGCACGGGCGAAACCCCCGCCGGCAACACCCTTTACACCTTTATTCCAGAATCGAACATGGTGCTGCCCAAGGGCGATTATGTCCTGGAACTAAATGGCCAGGAACTGCCGGCGGACGCCTATCTGGTCAAGGGCTACAACCAGGCGGCTTATGACCGGTATAAGCAGTCCTTGCTCGAGTGGTCTGCCCCGGATGTTGAGGACCCGGAACTGCTGAGCGCCAATTTTGGCAGCGAATCGCTGCTCGAAGTCTATGACCGGCACGCCGCGGGCAAGGAGAGCGAGGAGCCGGAATGGCAAAGCGAGCCGGGCAAACTGATGGCGCCCTCTTTCCTGCTTGAGGGGACTTCAGTCGTCGACGAGATCATCCTCAGCCTGTGGAATGATGGCCGCGGCTCACTGCCCGGCCTGATCAGCATCCAAAACGAAGCGGGCGCCGAGGTTGCCTCCTTTCAAGCCCAGGGCGCGAGCCAGGGCGGCGCGGCCAATACGCTCTGGGTGGCCTGGCCCGGGATCACGCTGCCGGCCGGGCTGTACTACATCATCCCGGACGATCCGGGGGCTTTGGATTATGACGAAGCCGGCGAGCCGGTCTTCTATGTCGGCGTGTCGCTTCCGGCCAATCCGCCGGTCAACTTTACTGGTACCTACAAAATCAATCTGGACCTGTTCAAGACCAGCACCCTGATGGGGCCGGTCAATGAAACGACCAGCAGCTTTTCCCTGAAAGACCACGAGCTGGTCGTCCTCGACAAGGGCAGCATGATCGAGTTGGTCAGCCAGTATGAAGGCATGCCTTTCTCGCAGAACTGCGAGGTGGTCGAGCGGACGGACCAAACCGTCACCGCCCGGCTGAACTTTACCGCGGATCTGTCGAACCTGCCTTATGCCGCAAAAATCGGCGCGGACGTCGATATAACCCTGAACCTGCCCGAGCGGGGCGAAGCTGAGATAGCTGTCCGGGGTACCGGGATTTACCAGCGGGAGGCCAGCGCCGAGAAAGGCGCGGACAACAACACCTATGATGTGATACTGGACGGCGCCCGGGTCAGCAAAGACCTGCCGCCTTACGTGATGGCGGCGCTGGCCAAGGCTTATGGCGCGGGCAACATACCGGGACCGGACACTCCTGTCGAAGCGGCCGCCGGCATGCTTTTCCCGCCGCTGATCGGCGTGCTGGTCAACGCCTTGCAAAATGCCATTAAATCAAAGCCCAAGGCCAAGACGATGCGGGATAAGGAATGGTATAAAAAGCAATATCCCGGCCGCACCGACGAGCAGCTCGCCATGATCATGATGGCGGATGCGCTCGGAGCCTCCGGCGGCGACGAAGAGGACGCGATTTCAATCGGCGATAATGAAAAACCCGGCGGCGCGGACTATGTGCCGCCGTCCGAATCAACCGGCGGCGGTTATGGCGTTTTTGCCGGCGAAGAAGCCGGAAGCGGCGAGGACTTGTCCTTTGGCAAACCGGATGTGCCGGAGGACAGTCCCGTCCAGCCGGCCGGCACACAGCCGTCCGCGACGACGGAAACACCGGAAAAACCCGCGACACCCGAGGAGCAGGAGCCGGAGCCGGAGTCCCGTGAGGTTCAGGTCACGGCCCGCGGTTCGACGATCCTGATCACCAAAGATCCGGCCACCGGCGGCTGGGTCAATGCCGAGACAGGCAACCCCTTCGATCTGGAGGCTCATGAACGGAATTTCCCGGAATATGTCCGCCAGTTCAACGAACATACGGCGCACAACGAAGAGCTGGAGCGGACCGGACAGACCGCCATGCAGCAAAAGCTTAATGAGATCAAGCAGGAATATGAGCAGCGGAACGTCCTGATCGATTGGATGCGGCGCATGCAAAACACGGCCATGAATCGCGGAATGGGTGAAAATGGCGAGATTGACAATATGTATAACCGCCTCGGCGCCGAGATCGACCGGGTGGACTCTGGCGAACCGGCCGATCTCGACAGGATCGCCAAAATTCGCGATTATATCGGCAACCGGATCGAAGGCGGCATCGGCGGCCCTAAAGACACGCCGGATGTGGAAAGCATCAATTGGACGAACCGCGGGTTGTGGTCCGAAGCTTTTGTGGAAACAGGACGCAACCTTTCCCAGGTCACCAACAAGGATGGCAGCCTATCCTGGAAAGGGCTGGCCGGACGGGTCGCCATTGGCATGCTGACGGGCGGAACCTCCGAATGGGTGTTTACGCCCATGGGCAGCGTCTATACCATGAAGGACGCAATCGACCGCGGCGATAGCGGACTGAGCGCCGCGAGCCAGGGAATTTCGCAGGCGGTGGTCCAGTATGGCGTCGGCAAGGTCTTCGGCGGTATTATGGGCTCAACCGGCGCCGCCGCCAAAGGGGCGGTAAAAGGCACCTTGTCCGGCGGCCTGAGAGGCGGTGTCACCGGCGGCCTTAAAGGCGGCTGGCAAGGGCTTAAGACAGCTGGCGGCCAGATGGCGAAGGAGGGCTCTGATCTCTTTAGCCGCCAGGCCTGGTCCGGCGCGACCCAGAAGATGGGCCAGTCCCTCAGCGGCGGGGCCAAGCGGCTCGGCAATATCCTGACCGGCAGAGAAGGCTACACCGGCGTGACCGGCCAGGGCGCCTCTTCGGCTTCGTCGGCGGCAGCCGCGGCCGCGAATTTGTCGCCAGCCGAGCGGATCCAGCTCAACCGTTTCAACGAAGCGGTCCGCTCCGGAGATCCGGCCAAGGTGACTGGCCTTTACAAGAACATGGGCATGAAAAACCTGTCCAACCTACAGCAGAAAGGGGTCATTTCGTCTGAAGCTGCCGAGAAGTGCAACCAGATCCTGAGAGGTGAGGTCAATAAATCAATCAACACGGGAACGAAAAATGCGATTAACACCTTCCAGAACCAGACGAAAGTCCGCATTGAAGAGGTGGTGGTCGGAGACAGCGGCTCCAGCGCGAGATCATCAGTCACCCGCCTGAAGACGGATTTCGACCGGACAGGGATTCCATCATTCAACCAGTCAGACGTCAAGGCCTATGCCAACATGAAGAACATCAGTGTTTCAGAAGCTTACGACGACCTGAGCAAGCAATTCAAGAGCACACATCAGGCCACCGTCAAGGAAGCGCTCAAACCGTTGGGGGTGGACGGTCAGTACAGTACCTTTGACCGGATCGGGAGCGGCTCCGGGCAGGCCGACTCCTACGCGGAAGGATTTACCAATGCCCGCCAGGCAGGTTCCGGAACCGGCGAGGTCTTCAAGGTCAAGGCAGATGGATCCATCCGCTCATACCAGACGTCCGGCCAGGCGGTGGTCGATCAGAACCAGCTGAACAAAGCGATCTACAAGACGGGCGATCTGCTCGACGACGCGACGGCCGTGCCGCCCAAGGAAGTACCTTCGATCATCAACCAGCAGCTGCAGGCTATTGATAAGTACCCCAGCGATCCGCTGACCATTGCCAAGGCGGTCGGACGGACCGAAAAGGGCGCCAGGCTGCTGGTCGATTCCCTGAATGATCCGAAACTGACCCAGGCGGCCGCCGAGATTTATGATAACCCGGGAAGCATGACCGATGTCCTGAAAAAATTCGGCTACACCGACGCGGCCGGCAACGCTGATCCGTCCAAGTTTTGTCAGGCTGGCCGGGAAGCCATCACCCAGTTTGACCAATCTCTGAAAACCATTCGGCCGGGCTCCTGATCCTGGCGATGAGTAAATTCTGATTGAGGAGGACTTCGTCATGTATATTCACGAGGAAGAATGGATCATTACCGCTGCGGAGATGGATGCTCTGCTGAAAAAGAATCGCTGGGAACGCGGGCTGCTGGATGTGCTGCCGAAAGTGCGGCCAGCCGGGACTGGCGAGGCGGGCACTTTACCTTTACCGGGTCTGGAGCAGGGGCAGGAGAGAGAACGAGGGCAGGAGCTGGCGGCTTCTCCGGACGGGGAAGACCGGGGGCAGCTGCTCGAAGCTTGTGTCCGTGTCCTTGCCAAACCGGGACGGGCCGTTCGCCTGCACTATAATGTAGCCGACAGCACGGTCAGCCGCTGTGTCGTAGCGACATCCGAGATCCTGCCTGGCATATGGGTTTCCCTGGCCGGTTCGGCCGATCCATACCGGCTGAGCATGCGTTCAGATCCGGAACTGCGCTTTTTGATCAGCGATGTGCTATCGGCTGCGGCGGGGATCCGGCCGACGAAAATCGGCTGTGATTTTTCGACTGAAGCGGCCCTGACATTTACGGCCATCCTCGACCAGACCCGGCGTTCCTGGCTGGTTTCCCAGCTCCGGCATCTGGAACCGGTCAGCCTGTTCTCCCTGGAAGATGTCCGGAACCGCCTTGCGGAAGGGTCGATCGAGGATTTCCGCTGGACATTGCCGCTGACGGAAAAACTTTTGCCGATCCCGATCCGGGAAATGACGGTCGTTGAAGATCCGCGTCCGGCTTTGCTGGAATTGATCGAAGCCGGACTGATCGAGCCGGTAAACGAGGATGCCTCCATTTTCGACCTGACGCAGCCCGGCCGTCTCCTGGCGGAAGGGGACCGGCAGGCCGCCAGCCGGCTGGTGCTGTCCCAGAGCTTTTTGCTGCCCGAAGCGGCGATCGCCCATGATGTGATGCTGCTGACCCGGACCCCGTCGGATCTCCTGCTGATCCTGATGAGCGGGGAGCAGGCATCCTTGTCGACTCTGCTGCCCGGAGACCTTAGCGCGCTGTTGGAGCAGGTTTTCGCGGCGCCCTTAATCGTTGAAGAGCCAGCCGCAGCCCCGGAAGCCCCGGAAGCTCCGGAACCGATTGTGGATCAGGCAGCGAAACCGATACCGCAAGCGGTCGCCGCGGATATGACCGCCGCAGCTGCAGCTTCAGCCCCGCCGGCGGCTTCGGTTCAACCTGCGGCTCCAGCCCAACCGGCTGTATCGGTTCAACCGGCGGCTCCAGCTCCGCCGGTCCGCCGGTTCTGCACCCGCTGCGGCAGTCCGCTCGCCGAAGGCGCCCGATTCTGCGGCAAGTGCGGAAACAAGGTCTAGGGCCAGGCGAGTCAGGCGAGAAACCGCGCCGCTATTGACGAGCCGCTCCATTCCGCGCTGCGTCATGCCACGCCGCGGCGCGCCGCTATTCCGCCAGCTGCAGCTGGTTGACGTCGATCTTGTACGTGACATCCTTGCGTTCGACGATGATGCTGACGCGGCTTTTCAAATTGGCGTCCTGGAGGATTTCGCTGATCAGCTCCCGGGTGGGGTTGATGGCGAAAGGATGGCCGACCTCCTGCAGCATCGTGATGTCTCCGGCCGTATCGCCGTAAGCATAGCTCAGGGCCAGGTCGATGCGGTATTTTTCCGCCATCTCCCGGACCGCCGCCCGCTTGTTACGGTGATCCCACATCGGGCGGATCTCGCCGCTGTACATGCCATCCGGCCCGATTTCATACACGGTGCCGCGGTAATCGTCCATCCCATAGAGCAGGGCCATTTCCCGGACCAGTTCGACGGGCGAACCGGAGATGGCGATCACGCGGTGCCCCTGCTCTTTGTGCCATTTCAGCCGGTCGCGGGTGTAGGTGTAGACGCGCTCGCCGCTGTGCTCGATGACCTTGCGGGCGATATAGGCGATATGGTAGGGGTTGGTGTTCCGGACCGTGTCCAGATAGACGTCGACCATTTTCTGCAAGTAATGGTCGTATTCGCCGACACGGCGGTTCCAGCGGGAGAAGGCCGGCTGGACCTGGTCGAGCCACTTGGTTTCGTCAATCAGCTCATACTTGACCATCTTTTTGAACATTTCACTGATCAGGCCTTCCCGGGTGATGGTCCCGTCGACATCGAAAAAGGCGGCTGTATCGTTCATGGGCGCACCTCCTGAGTTTGTTCTGCTCGGNNCGCCGCCCGCCGCTTTGCGGTAAGCCAGGGGCGAAAGGCCGGTGGCCTCGTGGAACAGCCGGTTGAAATAATTGACGTTGTTGAAGCCGGACTCGTGGCAGATATCAATGATGCGCAGGTCCGGCCGGCTGCGGATCAATTCGCAGGCTTTGGCGACGCGCAGGCCGTTGACGTATTCGACGAAGCTTTTGCGGAACATTTGCCGGAACAGGCTGCGGAAATAGGACTGGGACAGCATGGCCACCCGCGCCGCTTCCTCCACCGAAACCGGCTGCGTGTAACCCCGCTTGATGTAGTCGATGGCCTGGCCCAGCGCGTCCCGGTGCCGGTCAAAAAGACTCTGCGCCTCGGAGCTGCCCAGGCTTTTGCGGAATTCGCGGCTGACCAGAACCAGAAGTTTCAGGAGCATGGCCCGGATCATCAGCTGGAAATCCGGTTCCCGCAGCTCGTATTCGCGCGTGATCTCCGCCAGGATACTTTCAACTTCCTGCTGGAGGTTCCCGGTCAGGTTCAGGCGGGGCCGGATCTCCTTCTCGACGACTAAAAAAGGTTCCAGATAGGTAAAATCCAGGAAACTGCTGCCAGCATAATCCGGGGCGAAGCGTTCGTCGATAAACTCCGGAATGAATTCAAACTCGACGATTTCGTATTTTTCGGCGCCGTTGTCGATGAAATAATGCGGCACATAAGGCGGGATTATGAAGATGTCGCCGCGGATCACGTCAAAAACTTTGTTGTTGAGGACGTGTTTCAATTTGCCCTTGCTGATGTAAATAATCTGGACGAATTGGTGGCGATGCGGAAAGGCGTTGCAGCGGGTCGTGCGGGCAATGAAAAACGGGAAGCCGTTTTGATTGAACTCGATCCGGTACATCGGGATATTCCGGTATTCATCGCGATCCAGATTCTGATAAGTCATCCCAGACCTCCGCGTATTGCCGCCTCTATATTATTATTGTAACCCTTGCCAGCCGCCGGCGCCATACTTGCCTTGGACTATGGATATCGTCGGCCGGCCTCTTAGCCGTCGCATAGAGTCGAATCGACTAATAAGATTAGCGAATAAGGTAAGACAATCGCTGCCCGCCGGCGTTATGCTGATGGCAGGAACGGCTCATCGTGAAGAACCAGGGATGGCTCATCGTGAAGAATCCGGAACGACATGTCGCGAAGACACCGGAAAACTGGCAGAGCGAGAAAGACGAGGATGAAACATATGGAAAAGCTGGCCCTTTTGGGCGGACCGAAAGCCAAGACCGTGCCTTTCGCAACCGGCAAGCGCTTCGGCGAACCGGAATTGCAACAGCTGCGCGAGGCATTGGCACAGGAGACGCTGTTTTACTGGAAAGGCGGCAAGGTCAAGGCGTTCACCCGGAAATTTGCCGACCTGTACCAGAGCGACTATTGCGTGGCCGCGTCTTCCGGGACCGCCGCGATTCATGTGGCGCTGGGCGCGCTGGGTATCAGCGAGGGGGACGAAGTCATCACCTCGCCGATCACGGATATGGGCTCGGTTATCGGCATTCTCTACCAGAATGCAATACCGGTCTTCGCCGACCTCGATCCGCATACCTACAATTTAACCGCGGCAGCCATCGAAGAACGGATCACCGATCGGACCAAGGCGGTCGTCGTGGTCCACCTGGCCGGCAATGCCGCCGATATGGACCCGATCATGGCGGTCGCCCGCAAGCATGGCCTACGGGTCGTCGAAGACTGCGCCCAGAGCTACATGTGCCGCTACCGGGGGCGCCTGGCCGGCACGATCGGCGATATCGGCTGCTTCAGCCTGAACGATTTCAAACACATATCCGCCGGCGACGGCGGCATGCTGATCATGAATGAGGAAGATCTGTATTACCGGGCGTTCCGGTTTGCCGACAAGAACTACAACCGTTTCCCGCAGACGCCTGGTTCCACGATGCGCGACATCGAATCTTTGGCCCCCAATTACCGGATGAATGAATTAACCGGCGCGGTGGCCATCGCACAGCTGGATCGCCTGGAAAGCATCTGCGAACGGCGCGGCAGCTATGGCGACCGTCTGACTACCGGGATCAGCGGGCTGCCCGGCCTGCAGCCGCCGCAAGTTCTGCCCGGAGGCCGGTCGTCATACTGGTTTTACATGCTCCGGATTGACGAGCAGGCAGCGGGCGTCAGCCGAAACGATTTCTGCGCCGCCTTGCAGGCGGAGGGCGTTCCGTGCAGCCCCGGCTATATCCCCACCTGCGTCTACGACTATCCGATTTTCCGGAACCAGAGCGCCTATCCCGGCACACACAGCCCGTTCGACAGCCCCCATTATGGACGCGAGATCAAATATGGCCCGGGGCTGTGTCCCGTGGCGGAAGAAATCCTGGCGACGGCGATTCAAATGCCGGTCAACGAGTTCTACACCGATCAGGACTTGCAGGAAGTGATTGCCGCGATACGCAAAGTCTCGGCTTATTACCAGAAATAACAGATTTCGTCGGCGGCGCCGAAACATCTGTCGATTTCCGATCCGGTTTGTGATAAGATCCTAGACATGCAAAACCGGAACAAGACCCAGGGGATCCTATCACTATTACTAGCCTATAGTTTATGGGGTTTTTTCCCCATCTACTGGAAGCTTTTGCGCGCCCTGCCGCCCGACCGCATCATCGCGCATCGGATCGCCTGGTCTTTTGTTTTTGCCATCGCTTTGATCTTTCTGACGGGAAAATGGACTCAGCTGGCTGCCCTGCTGAAGCGGCCGCGCGATTTGCTGATTTTCGGCCTGGCCGCCCTGATGATCACGATCAACTGGTTTGTTTTCATATACGCCGTCAATAGCGGGCAGATCGTCGAAAGCAGCCTGGGCTATTATATTAATCCTTTGTTTTCGATTGCCATGGGCGCCGTTTTATTCAAAGAACGGTTTAAAGGCGGCCAGATCGCTGCCATTGCGCTGGCTGCGGCCGGCGTCGCGGTCATGACGGTTCAGGTCGGCCGGCTGCCCTGGATTTCCCTGGTGCTGGCCGCGTCGTTCGGCACCTATGGCTTGCTCAAGAAAATGGTTCAGACCGATTCGGCCGTCGGATTGGCGGTCGAGACCGCGATGCTGTCGCCCTTTGCCCTGGCCTATCTGCTTGCCGCGCCCAAAACGGGTTTCTTCCCGATCAATCCGGAAGCTGCCGCCGGCGCCCTGGCGGCCGGATCACCCTGGCTCTGGGTTCTCCTCCCCCTGGGCGGCGCGGTCACCGCGGTGCCCCTGATCCTGTTCGCCACCGGCGCCCGCAACCTCGACCTGTCCATGGTTGGATTCCTCCAGTATCTGGCGCCGACGCTGATGCTGCTTCTGGGTGTTCTTGCCTACGGCGAGCCATTCACAACGGCGCATGCCATCTGTTTCGGCCTGATCTGGGCCGGACTTTTCCTATATACGGCTTCCAAAATGGAGCTCTGGCAATTGCTGGCCAGGAAAAAGAACCAGCCGTAAAAGGCTGGATCGAAAGCCGAAGTAAAAAGCTGAATTTCTGCATGACAAGGCGAACCGGTAAACTAGCTTTGCCATATCAATGATGTAATTTATCATCTGGTGGCAGTTCTGGTACACGAGCAAAATAATTTTGTAAAAGAACTTAAATTTGCAAAATAAATACGATATTATTAAGATACCAATTTGGCATCTCAAAAAAAGATGATACTACGGATAGGCGTGGTGGTCGCCGTTATTTGCCTTATGCTTTTACTGAGCAAGGAATTGCTATGTTGTCGAGCGTGTTGCGCAGTAATATGGCAGTTAAAGTGAGTGTTGGTATCATGAGAGCTTTTGTTGAAATGCGGAAATTCATCACCAATAATGCTTTGCTCTTCGAGCGAATAAGTGATATTGAACTTAAACAGCTCGAATATCAACGAAAAACAGACGAACAGATAGAACAGGTGTTTAAGTACATCTCCGATCAGAAGCAACCTGTTCAAAAGGTCTTCTTTGATGGACAGATTTATGATGCATTTAGCTTGTTGGTAAATCTGGCAGCAAAGGCTGAAAATGAAATTATATTGATTGATAATTATGTTGATGTTGATTCACTAAATATTCTCAGCAAGAAAAAGATTGGCGTTAATGTCACCATTTATACTTCTAAACTCTCAAAACTTTCTTTAACTGATATTAGCATATTTAATAAGCAATATCCATTTTTGAAAGTGAAGTATACAGATGTTTTTCATGATCGATTTATGATTTTCGATAATAAGAAAGCGTATCACATTGGTGCATCCATCAAGGACGCTGGTAAAAAGAGCTTTGCCATCAGTGAATTACAGGACGAAAAATTATTCAAGGATATCATCAACCGATTAATGACTGATTAACAATATAACGGCATTTGTTTCGAGGATAAAAATTTAACTCGGGCAAGGCCGATCCTTTGCATACAAGCTAGAATCTCCCCGATAATAAAGCCATTTTTCTTTTTATATAGTAATTGAAGTTATCCAGGGAAATATCCGGCGGCACAGTATGATCGACGGTGGGGATAAATCCGCCTTCGGTGATCAGGGGGACCATTTGAGCCAGGTGGCGGTCAAT
>DOFA01000198.1 GCA_003532195.1 Clostridiales bacterium | reverse complement strand
AGAAGCTGAAGGCCAATATTGAAAACAGCTGCTTGCTGCAGTTGGGCCTTATGGAACTGGAACGGGCTTCGGTCGACGACCGGCAACTGGGGAAGCTGATCTGGCAGCACCATGTGCAGCTGCGCGACGGCTTGGGTCTCTCCACCCCAACTATTGAGAAAATATTGGACAAAGCAATGTCCGCTGGTGCTTACGGCGGCAAGATCAACGGTTCCGGCGGCGGCGGCTGCTGTTTCGCTTATGCCCGGACGGAGGACGCCGGCCGGATCCTCGATTCTGTAGCCGCCCTGGGTTGCCCCGGCCGGTTGCTGCGCCTGGACACCGGAGTCAGGAGGGATGAATGATGCGGGATCTGAGGATTATTGTCCTGGCTGCCGGTCAGGGCAAACGGCTGCGTTCCGACGACTCGGACCTGCCCAAGGTCTTGCGCCAGGTGGCAGGCCGGCCTTTGCTGGCCTGGGTGCTGGATCATCTCGCCTGGGCCGGGCCGGGAGCCGTAACCCTGGTTGTCGGTTACCAGGCCGAAAAAGTCCGCCAGGCTTTTGGCGGCAACTATAAGTATGCGTTGCAGAAAGAACAGCTGGGGACCGGTCATGCGGTAGCCTCGGCGGCGGAAGATTTCGCCGGATATCAGGGCGATGTCCTGGTTGTCTATGGGGATATGCCGCTGTACCGCCCGGAAACTTACCGCAATCTGGTGCTCCGGCATCAGGAGAGCGATGCCGACTGCACATTGCTGACTGCCGTCACAAGCGACATCCCGGCTTACGGGCGGATTGTCCGCGATCAGGAAGGCCGGTTCCGTAGCATTGTCGAACAGAAAGACTGTACGGCAGAGCAGCTGCAAATCCGGGAAGTCAATCCCGGAGTTTATGTTTTCCGCAGCCCGCTTTTATTCCAAACCTTAAAGCAGCTGCGCAATGACAACGCGCAAGGGGAGTATTACCTGACCGACCTGCCCGGGCTTTTGCTGCAAGCAAGCTGCAAGATTGAAACCTGGACAATTGAGGATGATCGCCAGATTCTGGGTGTCAACACGCCGGAAGACCTGGCTGTCTGCGAAGAAATATTAAAGGAGGCGCGCTCATGATACGTTTTGGTACTGGCGGCTGGCGAGCAGTTATCGGCGATGAATTCACGCGGTCCAATATCCGTCTTCTTTGCCAGGGACTGGCTGATCTGATGACCCAGGACCAGGTGACCGGTCCCGGGGTGATAATCGGGTATGACCGGCGGTTTCTATCGCGTGAAGCCGCAGAGTGGGCGGCGGAAATACTTACCGGGAACGGCATTGTCTGCCGGCTGATTGACCGGGACGCGCCGACGCCGATGATCATGTATGCGGTCAGGCACTACAAGACCGCTTATGGTTTGGCCATTACCGCCAGCCATAACCCGGCGATATACAATGGCATTAAAATGTTCACCGCCGGCGGGCGCGACGCCGCTGCCGAGGTGACGGCCCGGCTGGAACAATTCACAGATGCCGTCGATCCGGCTGGAATTCACAGCTTGCCGACTGCGGAAGCTTTTAAGGCTGGTTTGCTGATTTGTATCAATCCGACCAATGTTTACCTGGACTCGATCATTGCGGCGGTGGATATGGACGCCATCCGCTCCGGCAATCTGAAAATCGCCCTCGATCCCATGTACGGCGTATCGCGAACCTGCCTGCAGACCATCCTGATGACTGCCCGCTGTGAGGTGGAAGTTATCCACGAGCGGCGCGACACCCTGTTCGGCGGTCGTCTGCCTTCGCCCAACATCGACACCCTGGGCGCTTTGACCGCCGTCGTCCTCGAACACCATTGCGACCTGGGCATTGCCACCGACGGCGACGCCGACCGGCTGGGCATCATTGACAATCTGGGCAATTTCCTGCACCCGAACCAGATACTCGTGCTGCTCTATCATTATCTTCTCAGCCGCAAAGGCTGGCGCGGACCTTGTGTCCGCAACCTGGCCACGACCAGCCTGCTCGACCGCGTCGCCGAGAAATTCGGCGAAACCTGTTACGAAGTTCCGGTCGGCTTTAAGCATATATCGGCAAAAATGCAGGAAACCGACGCCATTATCGGCGGCGAGTCTTCTGGCGGATTAACCGTGCGCGGCCATATACCGGGCAAGGACGGCATTTATGCCGCGGCGCTGCTGGTTGAGATGCTGGCCGTGACCGGCCGCAGCCTGGCTGACCTGTATCAGGAAATCGTCCGTGAATTCGGGAACCTGCAAATGGCCGAACAAGATTACCGTTTCTCTGGGATCCGGAAGCAAGAAATTCTGCACAAACTGATGCAGCGCCATGAACTGCCGGTTTTCCCTGATAAAATTGAACGGATCAGCTGGCTGGACGGCTGTAAGGTTTATTTCGCCGGCGGCGGCTGGATCGTCGCCCGTTTCTCGGGGACTGAGCCTTTGCTGCGGATCATGTGCGAGATGCCCGATATTGCTCAGGCAAACCAGAATTGCGGTCTGCTGGCGGACTTTCTGGAATTATCCGAATCTGGAGCATCATGCGGAGGTTCACTTTCATGAGCGAAAAAAACTGTTTTGGAATCGGTATCATCGGTCTGGGCGGCCGGGGCAGCGGCTTGCTGGATATGCTTTTGAATATGGACGATATCGCGGTGCCTGCCGTTTGCGATCTTTATGAAGACCGCGCCCGCCAGGCGGCGGACCGGGTTGAGGCGTCCGGCCGGCCGCGGCCGCTCCAGACTCTGGATTATCGGGATGTCCTTGCGTGTCCGGATGTGGATGGGGTTATCACTCCTTCTTCCTGGACCTCGCACCTGGAGATCATGCTGGCGGCAATGCAGGCCGGCAAGCCTGTCGCCACCGAAGTCGGCGGCGCGACCTCGGTCCAGGAGTGCTGGGACCTGGTCCATGCGGCCAAAGCAACCGACGTGCCCTGCATGATGCTGGAAAACTGCTGTTATGGGCGTGAGGAAATGGCGCTTCTAAATATGGTCCGTCAGGGCGTTTTCGGCGAACTGATCCATTGCCAGGGCGGCTATGAACATGACCTGCGCGCGGAAGTTGCGCGCGGCCTGGAGAATCGCCACTACCGCTTCCTCAATTACCAGCACCGCAACGGCGATATTTATCCGACCCATGCCCTGGGGCCGATCGCCAAAATGCTGGATATCAACCGCGGCAACCGTTTTGTCAGCCTCGCCTCGTTCCCGACCAAAAAGCGGGGGCTGAAAGAATGGGCATCGGCCAACCTTGATGCGGACCATGCGGCGAATCAAACCTGGTTCAACCAGGCCGATGTCGTTACGACGGTGCTGACTTGCGCCCGCGGCGAAACCGTTGTCCTGACCCATGACACAACCCTGCCGCGTCCTTACTCCCGCGGCGGCCGCGTCCAGGGAACCCGGGGCATCTGGATGGAAGACAACCGGTCGATATACCTCGAAGGCAGCAGCCCGAATGATTCCTGGGAGCCTTTCGCCCCTTACCTGGAAACCTATGACCATCCCCTGTGGCAAAAGTCGGACGTCGCCAATTACCAGGCCGGGCATGGCGGTATGGATTATCTTGTTCTGCGCGCTTTTATCGAACCCTTGATGCAAGGATTTAAGCAGATGCCGATCGATGTCTGGGATGTGGCGACTTGGATGGCGGTCACACCTTTATCAGAAGAATCGGTCGCCTTAGGCGGACAACCGGTGGCTTTCCCTGATTTCACCAACGGCAGCTGGATTTGCCGCCAGATAGCGCCGGATCATCGCTACTCGCTGGACTGAATGATTAGCTGATGATTTAAACGCAATTGGCTTGGAGCTACAGCATGCCGCGCGACTGAACCGAACGGGCATATTCCCGCGGAGTCAGATGGGCGATCCGGCTGAAGGTCCGGGAAAAATGATGCACCGAACAGAAACCGAGCCGCTGGGCGATTTCGGTGAATGCG
>DOFA01000071.1 GCA_003532195.1 Clostridiales bacterium | reverse complement strand
TGAGGGCATACCCCATGAAAATCATCAGGATGTAGGCCAGTGCCCGCAACAGGACAGCATTCATGCCAAATGCCCGCCTCTCACCAGTTATCAGTTCACCAGTCTACCATGAATGGCAAAAAAGTTAAATGACCCGCGGCGGTATCCTGGAGGTGTCATTGTGAAATATTATCCCGATTGACAGACGCACGCCTGCCCTGTATAATTTTAAAGCACTTGTCTATTAGAATATGGAGGTGTATATAGAGATGAAAATGACTTATCAGCCGAAAAAGCGGCAAAGGGTCCGTGAGCATGGCTTCAGAAAGCGCATGCGCACGGCATCGGGCCGCGAAGTTCTCAGAAGGCGCAGACTGAAGGGGCGAAAACAGCTGAGCGCTTGAAGACCGCATACCCTGTGGTCTTTCTTCTTTTTGTCCGGATTGCGTGGCAGGAGATGTCCGGGAAGGACAGGGACCAGACGTGAAACTGACACAACCGCTGCGGCTGAATTACGAATTTGCCCGGGTCTACCATAAGGGCCGCTATATGGCCGGACGGCATGTCGTGCTCCATTACCTGCGCCGGCCGGGAACGGGCAACCGGCTGGGGGTGACCGCCAGCCGCAAGATTAAAGGCAGCGTTAGGCGCAACCGGATCAAGCGCCTGCTGCGGGAAAGCTACCGGCAGTTCGAAAGCGGTATTCCTGCCGGATATGATTTGATCCTGGTTGGCCGCGAATCCCCAGTGATACCCGATTTTCTGACCGTTCGGCAGGAGGTGGGGCTGTTGCTGCAAAAAGCCGGTTTAGTCCGGGAGGTGAGACGGAACGATCCGTCCCCAGATCGTACAAAAGGATGACCCTGGATGATCAGTCGATTCATGATCAGCCTGATCCGCTGGTATCAGCGCTATCTGTCCCCGCATCTGGGCAATTGCTGCAAGTACCTGCCCACCTGCTCCCAGTACGCCATCGAGGCCATCAAACGTTACGGCCCTCTGCGGGGCGGACTGATGGCCGCCTGGCGCATCCTGCGCTGCAATCCGTTCAGCCGCGGCGGCTATGATCCGGTCCGCTGATCGCCGGCCGGCTGGCATTGCCGGCAGCGGCGCCGCCTGACCTTTAACGATGAAGGAGATAAAAAAATGATTTTGCCTGTCGTCTCTCTGGGCATATTTGATCCGCTGTATGTCGCTTTCGGCTGGTTTATGCGGCTGCTTTATGATGCGACGGGCAATTATGGCATCATGATTATCCTTTTCACGATCATCCTGCGCGGCCTGATGATCCCGCTGGGCATCAAGCAGCAGAAAAGCACCCTCAAGCAGCAGTCGCTGCAAGGCGAGATTGCCGAGATCCAGCGGGCTTACCCCAACGACAAGGCCAAGCAGAGCCAGCTGCAAATGGAACTCTACAAGAAACACGGCGCCTCGCCGCTCTGCGGCTGCCTGCCGTCCATCCTTCAGCTGATCATCATCTGGCCGATTTTCCGTCTGATCCAGGCTCCGCTGCAATACATCATGAAAATTGCTGCGGACAATATCAAGGAAATCGGCAACACCTTGTTTCAACTGACCAATTCTGCCGGCGCCACCCTGATCACCCAGACGGAGCTCAGCCGTGTGACGACATCGAATATTCCGATCATCAATGCCCTGAATGACCATGCTTCAGCCTTGGCAGCTGTGATCGACAAGAATTTGATGAATCTGAGCCAACTGATCGATCTGGACTTTTTTGGGATCAATCTCGGCCTGACGCCGACTTATCTGCCGGCCAAGCTTTTCGGAGCCGAATGGCAGACCTACGTGCCGCTTCTGATTTTCCCGCTCCTGACTCTGGTGACCACCCTGATCCAGATGAAAATCACCCGGCTGACGATGCCCAACCGCAAGAAGAAAGCCGAAGACAAAGAACGCGAAAAAGTGAATCCCGCCCGCGCCGGACAGGCTCCGGAAGACAAGTCCGAGTCGATGATGAAAAGCATGAATATCCTCATGCCGGTTTTCATGCTCTGGACGACGTTCTCCATGCCCTCTGCGATGGGTTTATACTGGATAATCGGCAATATCATGATGATTCTGCAGTCGGTCATGATCTATTTCCTCTTTACGAAAAAGATGGACCTGGCTGCCAAAGAAGCTGCGCGAGAAGCGGAGGCCAAGATTATTCGCAATTAATCCTGGCCTTTGCCGAGGAGGTAACGGAATGTCTGCTTCAATTGAAAAAACCGGGAAAACAGTCCAGCAGGCGATTAACGACGCCTTGGACGAACTTGGACTTTCAGCCGACGATGTCGTCATCGAAGTGCTCGATGAAGGCGAAAGCGGCGGACTGCTTGGCCTCGGCCGCCGTCCCGCCCGCGTCCGGATCACGTCCGAGGAACCGGCTGAACCGGCCGAACCGGACGAAGAGGCCGAACAGGCCGGGATGCCGGACGAGAATGCCGAGTATTACGGCGATGACGAAGAATACTCCGGCGAACCGGAAACTCCGGAGGAAGCCGAAACTGCGGCTTATGTGGCGGCGATTCTTTCCGGGATCGGCATCCATGGCAAGATCAGCTCCTACCGTGAGGACGAGACGCTGCATATCGAAGTCAGCGGCCAGGATTGCGGCGCCGCGATCGGCCGGCACGGCGAAACACTGGAAGCCATCCAATACCTGGCTTCCCTGGTCGCCAACAAGTATTCGGAAGAGCGCATCCGCGTGTCTTTGGACATCGGCGGATACAAGCGCCGCCGCGAGAGCTCCCTGATCAGCATGGCGGAAAGGGCAGCCGATAAGGTTATCCGTTCCGGCGTTCATTACAGCCTTGACCCGATGAACCCGGCGGAACGCCGGATCATTCATTCAGCCCTGCAGAATTTTCCGGGAGTCACGACCTACAGCGAAGGAGAAGAACCGGAGCGCCATGTCGTGATTGCGCCAAGTCAGGATTCCTGACCGCTCCCGAACAGCATGTCCGGATTTGACCTGCCAGTACGTTTCAATCCCGGCCTTTTGGGGACGGTCTGCGCGGCTGTCTCCACGCCGCCCGGCCCCGGCGCCCTGGCGGTCATCCGGCTGTCCGGGGCGGGCAGCCCGGCAGCTGCCGATCTGATTTTCCGGCCGTTTGGCACAAGTTATCCTTCAGTTTCGGCAATGCCGGGGTACACCTGCGCTTTTGGCGAAATCATCGATCCGGCCGACCAGGCCCTGATCGACCAGGTTGTCCTGACCCGCTTCACCGCCCCGCATTCCTATACCGGCGAAGAGGTGGTCGAGATTAGCTGCCACGGCGGAACAGCCGTCAAGCAGGCGATTCTGGACTGCCTGTTCCGGTTTGGGGTTCAGCCGGCTGAAGCCGGGGAATTCACCCGCCGCGCTTTCCTGAACGGCAAACTCGACCTGGTCCAGGCCGAGGCGGTCATGGACCTGATCCAGGCCGCGGCGCGAAAGAGCTCGCGGGCGGCCGCCGCACAGCTGCAAGGCCGGCTGTCACACGATATCCGGCAGATCGCCGAAGCCGTTTACGGGCTGCTTGCCCAGGCGGAACTGATTCTGGAATATCCGGAGCATGAAGAAACCGGCGCGGCTATGTCGGGATTGGCGGCGCAGTTGGACGACCTGAGGCAGCAGCTGCGGGAGTTGGCCGGGAGTTACCGGCAGGGCCGGCTTTTGCGCGAGGGGCTGACTGTAGTTATAGCCGGCCGGCCTAACGCCGGGAAATCTTCGCTGCTCAACGCCCTGGCCGGTTACGACCGGGCGATTGTCACGCCGGTGCCGGGGACGACCCGCGACACAGTCGAGGAACTGGTCGACATCGGCGGCCTGCCGGTGCGCCTGATCGATACGGCCGGATTGCGGGAAACTGTCGACCTGATCGAAAAGATGGGCGTCGACCGCGCCCGGGAGGCGCTGCGGAACGCGGATCTGGTTTTCTGGCTGGTCGCGCCGCCGCTGGAGGCGCTTGATGCCGAAGCCGAGGAAATCAAAATGGCGGCAGGCCAGCCGATGGTTGTGGTTGCCGGCAAGGAAGACCTTACGGACAGCCAGCCGCTGCGCAAAAAGCTGCAGGACCTGTTGCCGGGATATCCGATCGTCCCGTTTTCCGCTCTGACCGGCGAGGGATTGGATTCATTGCGCCAGGTGATCCAGGATCATTACCGGCAGGCCGGAAGCAGCGGCAGCGATGAGGTTGTGGTGACCAACAGCCGCCACAAAGCCTGCCTGGACCAGGCGCTGGAATATCTGGACCAGGCGGCCGCGGCGCTGGCGTCCGGCATCCCGCTGGACCTGGCAGCATCCCTGCTGCGCGGCTGTGCTGAAGCGCTGGCCGGCATCACCGGTGATTCCGTTTCCGAAGAACTGATCCGGACGATTTTTTCCCGTTTCTGTATCGGTAAATGATCGGTCCGCCAAGGAAGGAAACCTTTAATGACAACGATTGAACAGGCATTGCAGATTCCGGGCGCCTGGCTGGCCGGCGAGGCGGATGTCATAGTAATCGGCGGCGGTCACGCCGGCTGCGAAGCGGCCTTGGCGGCAGCGCGGCTGGGCTGTCAGACGATCCTGTTCTGCATGAACCTTGACTCTCTGGCCAACATGCCCTGCAACCCGAATATCGGCGGAACCGCCAAAGGCCAGCTGGTCCGCGAGATTGACGCCCTCGGCGGCGAAATGGGCCGGGCGGCTGACCGGACGATGATCCAGTTCCGCATGCTCAACGCATCCAAGGGACCCGCTGTGTTATCGCCGCGGGCCCAGATCGACCGCCGGGCCTATCAGCAGCTGATGAAGAGAATCGTCGAGGACCAGGACCGTCTCCTGCTGCGCCAGGGCGAGGTTACCCGGCTGCTTTGCGCAGAAGGCCCGGACGGCCCGCAAATCGCCGGAATCCAGACCCGGACCGGGGCAGTTTATGGCTGCCGCGCCGCGATCGCCGCAACCGGGACCTTTCTTGAGGGCCGCATCATCATCGGCGACTGCCATTACAGCGGCGGCCCGGACAGCTTATTTCCAGCCTGCGGCTTGTCGGAATCGCTGCGTTCCCTGGGAATCCCCCTGCAGCGATTCAAGACCGGCACGCCGGTGCGGGTCAACGCCCGCTCCCTGGAATTGACCGCTTTGGAACGCCAGGACGGGGATTCCAGGATCGTCCCCTTCTCCTTTGAACATGAGAATGAAACCTTGATGGCTGGTCAGGAACAGATGCCCTGCTACCTCACCTGGACGACCGAGGAAACCCGCCGGGTGATCAAGGAAAACCTGCACCGGTCGCCCTTGTTCAGCGGCGTCATCGATGGCGTCGGCCCGAGGTATTGCCCCTCGGTTGAGGATAAGTTTGTTAAATTCCCCGATAAAAACCGGCATCAGGTTTTCGTTGAACCCATGGGGCGGGAAACCGCGGAAATGTACCTGCAAGGCATGTCGAGCAGTATGCCGGAAGAGGTGCAGCTGCAGATGGTTCGCTCTTTGCCGGGGTGTGGCGCCGCCCAGATTCAGCGCAGCGCCTATGCCATCGAATATGACTGCCTCGATCCGACTTGCCTGAAACAATCCCTGGAGAGCAAGACTGTACTCGGGTTTTTCAGCGCCGGGCAACTTAATGGTTCATCCGGCTATGAAGAGGCCGCGGCCCAGGGTCTGATCGCCGGCATCAACGCCGCCCGGCTGCTGGACGGATTGCCGGCGCTGGTTCTCGACCGTTCCCAGGCCTATATCGGCGTCCTGATCGACGACCTGGTGACCAAAGGCACTTCTGAACCCTATCGCATGATGACCGCCCGCGCCGAATACCGGCTGATTCTGCGCCAGGACAACGCCGATTCACGCCTGACGCCGATCGGCTATCAGGTCGGCCTGATCAGCCGGCAGCGCTATCAGCTCTTTCAGGAAAAGCAGCAGCGCGTCGAAGCGGAGCTGGCGCGCTGCCGGGCGACCCGGATCCGGCCGGATCCGCAGGCCAACCGTCTGCTGGAACGCATGGGCAGCACGCCGCTGCGCAGCAGCGCCGCCCTGTCCGAGCTTTTAAAACGGCCGGAGCTGAATTATTCCTCATTGGCCGAACTGGACCCGGATCGTCCGGACCTGTCCTGGCCGGAGCAATTCGCAGTCGAAGTCGAATTAAAATATGAAGGATACATCAAACTCGAGCTGGACCGGATCGCGCATTTCCGCAAGCTCGAGAACCGGCATCTGCCCTCCGGACTGGACTATCTGTCCATCAGCGGCTTGCGCCTGGAAGCGCGCCAGAAACTGAACCGGCTGCAGCCGGCTTCAATCGGCCAGGCCAGCCGGATCTCGGGCGTTTCGCCGGCCGATATCGCGGTTCTCCTGGTTTATCTGCAGAGCCGCTCCGCCCGCGCCGAAGCGGAGAAGAACCGGGAGGGAGTGCAAAATCATGAATGATATAACCGCATCGGCCAGATGCCCTATGCCGGCCGATCTGCCCGGCTGGCTCCCCGAAATCGGGCGCCGGCTGGACCGGCCGTTCAGTCTTGAGGAAATCCGGCTGTTTTTGGAGTATATCAAATTGCTGCGGGAATGGAATGAAAAGATCAATCTGACGTCCATCCTGGACGACGAGGGGATAGCGGTGCGCCATCTGCTGGATTCCCTGACCTTGCTGCCGTATCTGGATGCCAGCCTCGCCGCGGCCGGCCAGGCCGGCATTCACCTGATCGACGTTGGATCCGGCGCCGGATTACCCGGACTGGCGCTGAAAATTGTCCGGCCGGACCTGCAGGTGGTGCTGCTGGATGCGCTGGCCAAGAGAGTCGCTTTTCTCGACGCGGCGATTGCCCGATTAAAGCTGCGGGGTATCTCCGCCAGGCACGGCCGGGCTGAGGATGCCGGCCGGTCGCCGGATTTGCGGGAACAAATGGATGTCGCCGCCGCCCGGGCAGTCGCCTCGCTGCCTGCCCTTTGCGAATACTGCCTGCCCTTTGTCCGCTGCGGCGGCATCTTTCTGGCCATGAAAGGCCAGATCAGCGAAAACTGGTCCGACGCGAACCGCGCCCTCAGGCTGCTGGGCGGCGAGCTGTCCGAAGTCCGGAATTATAACCTGCCTGGAACTGATATGAAACGGACGGTTCTGGTGATCGGAAAGGTCGCGCCGACACCGCCCGCCTATCCGCGCAAGGCCGGCCTGCCGGAACGCAAACCGCTGCTTTGAGCCGCCGGCCGAAACCGCACCGCACCCTGTTTACAGCCGGTTTCAGCTATTTTGCCCTTCGGCTCCCAAGCGAAATCAACAAAGGAATACCTACCTTGGCTGAAGGTTATATGGTATAATATTTTGGATATGACTGACGGATTGATACAGGAGGAATAACCGGCATGGCTGACCAGCAGGACAAGAAAAAGAGTCCGGAGACAATGGACAAGAAAGAACTGCAGAAATTAAAAGAAGCAGCTGTCGACGCCGCCTTTAAGAATCCGAACAATACAATTATTCCGATCGACCTCGAAGATGAAATGAAAAAGTCGTTCATCGATTATGCGATGAGCGTCATTACCGACCGCGCTTTGCCGGATGTCCGGGACGGATTGAAACCCGTGCACCGGCGGATACTCTATTCCATGTTCACCCAGGGTTTTACGCCGGATAAAAGCTACCGCAAGTGCGCCACGACGGTCGGCGATGTGCTGGGCCGGTTCCATCCGCACGGCGACGCAGCGGTTTACGACTCGCTGGTCCGCATGGCCCAGGATTTTTCGATGCGCCATATGCTCGTCGACGGCCACGGCAATTTCGGATCGCGCGACGGCGACTCGCCGGCAGCTTACCGGTACACCGAGTCCCGCCTGTCGAAGATTTCCATGGAAATGATGAGCGACATCAATAAGAACACCGTCGATTTCAAGCCGAACTTTGATGAACACGAAATGGAGCCCATCGTGCTGCCGGCCCGTTACCCCAATTTGCTGGTCAACGGCACGACCGGCATCGCTGTCGGCATGGCGACCAACATTCCCCCGCATAACCTGGGGGAGGTCATCGACGGGGTCAATCTGCTGATCGACAACCCGGACGCAACGGTCGAAGATTTGCTGACTGTGATCAAGGGGCCGGATTTTCCGACTGCCGGTACGATTATCGGCCAATCCGGCATTCGCAGCACCTACCGTACAGGACGCGGGCGGATCGTTGTCCGTGCCCGGACCGAATTCGAACCGATGAAAAACAACCGCCAGCGGATCATCGTCCACGACCTGCCTTATATGGTCAACAAGGCGAAACTGATCGAGCGGATGGCTGAACTGGTCAAAGACAAGAAAATTGAAGGCATATCCGATATCCGCGACGAATCGGACCGCAACGAAGCGGTGCGGATTGTCATTGAACTGAAGAAAGATGCCAACGCCAATGTGGTTCTGAACCAGCTCTATAAAAACACGCAACTGCAGGATAATTTCAATGCCAACATGCTGGCCCTGGTTCCTGACGAGCTGGGCCGTTTTGAACCCCGGGTCGTCAACCTGCGCGAAGCCTTGCTCCATTATATTGAACACCAGAAAGATGTCATCCGGCGCCGGACCCGCTTCGAGCTGGAGAAAGCCGAAGCCAGGTGCCATATCGTCGAAGGGCTGCGGATCGCCATCGACAATATCGATGAAGTGATCGCGATCATCCGGAGCTCGCGCAGCGAGGATATGGCCAAGGAGCGTCTGACAGAACGTTTTGGTTTCAGCGACCGGCAGGCGCAGCACATCGTCGACATGCGCCTGGGCCGGCTGACCGGTCTGGAACGGGAAAAGCTGGAAAATGAATATGCCGAGCTGAAAAATAAAATTGAATATTATAACCGGGTTCTGGGGGATGAATCGGTGCTGCTGTCCATTGTTCGCAACGAGGGCACCCAAATCAAGGATCGGTTTGCCGACGACCGGAGGACAACCATCGAGGCCGGCGAAGATGAGGATATCGATGACGAATCTCTGATTCAGGAAGAAGATGTGGTCATTACCCTGACTCATTTTGGATATGTCAAGCGCATGCCGGTTGACACCTATAACATCCAGCACCGGGGCGGCCGCGGCATCGCCGGCATGCAGACGCGGGAAGAGGATTTCGTCGAAACCATCCTGACCACCTCCACCCATGCGATCCTGCTCTTCTTCACGAACCGCGGCAAGGTCTTCCGGCTCAAGGGCTATCAAGTGCCTGAGTCCGGACGCCAGGCCAGGGGCATGGCCATCATCAACTTGCTGCAGCTGGACGGCGGTGAGAAGGTCAGGGCGGTCATACCGATCCAGATGTTCGATCAGGGCGGCTGTCTGGTGATGGCAACGCGCGCCGGCGTGGTCAAGAAAACGGATTTGGCGGAGTATGCCAATATCAATAAGAACGGCCTGATCGCGATCAATTTGCGCGAGGATGACGAGCTGGTCAATGTGCAGCTGACGGAAAGTGATCTTGATATCATCCTGGTCACCCGCCAAGGCATGTCCATCCGTTTTTCTGACGGCGAGGTCCGGCCGACCGGCCGTAATACCCAGGGTGTCCGCGGCATCCTCCTGGATGAGGACGACTCGGTTATCGGCATGGTCACGACAGACGCGACCAAAACCCTGCTGGTTGTTTCGGAAAGAGGCTTTGGCAAGCGGACCGAACTCGAGGAGTATCGGATTCAGACCCGCGGCGGCAAAGGCCTGATTACGTACCGGCCAGCGGAAAAAACGGGCTTGCTGGCAGGAATCGCCCTGGTTGACGACAGCAACGACGTCATCATGATTAATGACGCCGGCGTTATCATCCGCCTGTCGGCGGCGGAAATTCCGATCCTGACCCGCATCACCCAGGGCGTGACCCTGATGCGGACCCGCGAGGGCAAGGTGGTCGACATTGCGATTGTCGATCATGAAGATGAGGTCGATGATGACAGTCAGGTTG
>DOFA01000176.1 GCA_003532195.1 Clostridiales bacterium | reverse complement strand
CCGGACCGGCCGATCCTGATCGACCGTTTTCTCAGCCACGCCATCGAGTGTGAGGCCGACGCCATCGCCGACGGCCAGGACGCTTTCGTCCCGGCGGTTATGGAGCATATTGAATGGGCTGGCATCCATTCCGGCGACTCAGCCTGCGTGATCCCGCCGATCAGCATTCCGCCCCGGCATCTGGCTTCCATCATCGAGTATACGGAAAAAATAGCCCGGGCGATGCATGTCGTCGGCCTGATGAACATGCAGTACGCCATCTGCGACGATAAGGTTTATGTGCTGGAAGCCAACCCGCGCGCTTCCCGCACCGTGCCGCTGGTATCCAAGGTCTGCAGCGTGTCGATGGCCCGGATTGCCACCCAGATCATCATGGCGGCGGCCAGCGGCCAGCCGTATTCCGTCCGCAGCCTGGCCCGAAAGGAAATTCCTTATTTCGGCGTCAAAGAGGCCGTGTTCCCGTTCAACATGTTCCCGGAAGTTGATCCGCTGCTCGGCCCGGAAATGCGCTCCACCGGCGAAGTGCTCGGCATGGCCGATTCATTTGGCCTGGCTTATTTCAAGGCGCAGGAAGCGACCCAGTCTGCGCTGCCGGTAGCCGGGACGGTGCTGATCAGCGTCAATGACGCCGACAAGCCGCAAGTTGTTGAAGTTGCCGCCGAATTTGCCCGCATCGGCTTCCGGATCATGGCGACGGCCGGAACACACCGCTTCCTGGCTGATCAGGGCATCGAATCGGTCGAGGTCAAGAAACTCTACGAAGGGCGCCCGAATATTGTCGACAGCATCACCAACAAGGAAATCAACCTGGTGATCAACACGGCGGCCGGCAAACGCAGCCAGTATGACGATTCCTATATCCGCAAGACGGCCATCAAATACAAGATCCCTTACATTACGACCATGACCGCCGCCCTGGCCAGCGCCAAGGGCATAGCCGCCTACAAAGAGAACGGTTCACATGGCAGCCGGCTGAAATCGCTGCAGGAATATCACGCCATGATAAAAAAGGATGGATAAGAACATGAAGATCGGCGCCCAGCTCTATACGATCCGCGAATATGCCAGGAACCTTGACGATTTTGCCGCAACCCTCAAGCGGATCGCGGCAATCGGCTACACCTCGGTCCAGGTTTCCGGTACCTGCCCCTACCAGCCGGAATGGCTGGCCGAACAATTGGCGGCAAACGGATTGACCTGTGACTTGACGCATATCAGGATGGACCGGATCGTCCAGGAAACCGACCAGCTTGTTTCGGAGCACAAAATACTGGGCTGCCGGCACATCGGGCTGGGCTCGATGCCGGGGCTTTTCGACACAGGCCTGGCCGCCTATCCGGCTTACCGGGAGGCGATCGCGCCGGCTGCCCGGCGTATCCGGGAACTGGGCTGCCAATTCATGTACCACAACCATGCCCGGGAATTTGAAATCAGCGACGGCAAACTGGTCATCGAGCATATGATGGAAGATTTCCCGCCGGCCGACTACGGATTTACCCTGGACACCTACTGGGTCAAGGCCGGCGGCCATGATCCGGTGGAATGGCTGAAAAAACTGCACGGCAGGATCAGCTGCATCCATCTCAAGGATATGGTCACCGGCGCCGACGGCAAACCGCGCTTCGCTCCGGTCGGCGCAGGCACCCTGGACTGNNGGCACCGAATACGCATTTATCGAGCAGGACGACTGCTATGGGGAAAATCCTTTTGACTGCCTGGAGAAGAGTTATCGTTACCTGGCGGCCAAAGGCCTGAAATAGACGTCACAGCGATTTAGCATCAGACGGTTTCAAGCCTGATAAAGGTCATAGCAGGCGATTTCCGCCAGCGCTTTGCGCGGCCGCTGCGATGGGACGCGGGTCGGATATCCGAGCGGGGTCATGGCGACGATGCGGACTTCAGCGGGGATCTGCAGGATTTCTTTGGCCTTCGGTTCGTCGAAGTGGCCTAGCCAGCAGGTACCCAAACCCAGTTCCCAGGCTTCCAGGACCATGAAGGCGGTGGCGATCGACAGGTCGACCGTATACCGGCTTTGCCCGCAGGCCATAACGCCGTCCGGTTCCGTGCCGCAGGCGGCCAGAATGACCGGCGCTTCGCCGACGAAAGGCTGGTCGATGGATTCCGCCACCAGTCTGGCCCGCAATCCGGGATCCCGGACAACGATGAACTTCCAGCTTTGCCGGTTATTGGCTGACGGAGCCAGCCGGGCTGCTTCCAGCACCTGCAGAATCTTATCTTCCTCAACAGGCAGATCCTGATAATGCCTGATGCTTCTTCGTTGTTGAATGGCCGAAAAAACGGTCATGTCCATTCCCTCCACTCCATTAAAAAGCGATGCTTTGTCAAGCAGGCCGATTGCTACAATACCATTTTATCATTTTTCACCTGACTGGGCATCAGGGTTGGCCGGATCAGCTGCCACGTCTGCCGAAACTTGCAGATTCTGCCGGAAAGAACGGTATCTGCCGGGACTCTGTCCGGTCGATTTGCGAAACAGGCGGCAAAATGAGGTCGGGTCGCTGAAGCCAAGCCGTTCGGCAACGGTCGTGACCGGGAAACCCATGTTCAGGTAACCGATGGAAACCTGGATCCTGAGCTGGTTGATATAGCGGGCTGGTGGCACCTGGAAATTCTGCCGGAACAAGAGGTAAAGCGACCGCGGGGACAGGTGAGCGTATTCGCAAAGCTCATCGATGGTAATCGGAGTCTGAATATGATCGTTGATGTAAGCCGCGATCTTATCAGCCAGCGGCTGGTTGGCAGAGACTGGCTGCGGTTCGCTCTGCCCAGAGCTGCGAGCCGTTTTTCTGACCGAACCGGACGTCAGCGCCTGCAAGCAATCGAGCAGCATGATCAGGGATACGGCCCGGATGGCATATTGGCTGCCGCCCAACAAATAACTCTGCTGAAAGCGGGCATAGCTGGCCAGGCAGGTGCAATTGCCGGCGACGGTCTGGTGCTGCCACATAAATTGATCGACGATGCTGTCCTGTTCGCTCCAGGTACAGTCGGCGGAACGAGTCGGCAATATGGCAAAAGTGTAGAATACAAGTTCCAGGGAGCCCTGGCAGATGATTTCATGCTCGATGTTGGGAGAGACAAGAAATAAAGTGCCTGGATTTATGGCATAGGTCGATTTGTTGCAATTAAAAATACCACATCCGTCCAGAGCCAGACAGATTTCGTAGCAAGCGTGACGATGGACGCCGTTGCGCGGATTGGCCGATCCGAAAGAACAGCTGAAAATTTTCGAGACAAAAAGATCATAGCGGTTCAGGCTGTAGCTGAACGGATCATGCTCAATATTACATGAAAATACCATTATTTAAGTCCTCCTATGTTTAAGATAAGAGTAGATGCTCGTGCAGGAATTGTCAACTTTGCTGCAGAAAATGAACTTGACTTAGCCGGCGCCGAAAGTATAGATTTTTATTAGAAACCGGTCGGGATGCCAATCGGGATGATACAGGATTCTCATGTATGAGTATGAAGGAGCATTCTATGAACAACGAAACCATGACCAGCCGGCAGCGTGTTTTAGCTGCCGTTAACCGTCAGCCGGTCGATCGCATGCCGATTGACCTGGGGGTTCATTTTTCGACGGGGATTTCAGTTTTTGCCTACAGGCGGTTGCGGGAGCACCTGGGCCTGGCAACCGACCGGATTGAGATCGTCGATCCGGTCCAGATGCTGGCCCGGGTCGACGAAGATATCCTCGAGCGATTCCACTGCGATGCCATCCTGCTGAATCCGGCCGGCAAGAACCTGAAGCGCTGGCACATCCGCGACCGAGACGATTTTTTGATCGACGGTACGATCAATCCGGTCCTCAACGAAAACGGCGACTGGATTGTCACCAACGGCTCCCGGCGCATGCGTATGCCGGTCGGGGGATTTTTCTTCGATGGCGATTGGATATCGGCCAGCGACGAAGCCAGTGAAGAAGAAAAACTGCGCGCCTGGGCCAGGCGCGCGGAATATCTGTATAAGGAAACTGACTACTTCACCCTCGAAATGGGATTCAGCGCCTATTTCGGCGGCATGGATTTTGCCTGCGACATCCTGACCGATCCGGAAGATATCGCCGCTCGTCAGGAAGATGACCTGGCCCGCAACCTGAACCGCATCGAGAAGATTATTCGCAGCTACGGCCGCTATATCCAGGCAATCGAGGTCAATTCGGACCTGGGCACGCAGCAGTCGCCTTACCTGCGCCCGGACACCTACGAGCAGTTCGTCCAGCCCTATCTGCAGCGGTTCTGTTCCTTCGTGCACGCCAACAGCGATATCAAGATCTTTCTGCATTCCTGCGGTTCCATCGCGCCGCTGATCCCCAACATCATTACAGCCGGGGTGGATATTCTCAATCCGGTCCAGATCTCGGCGGCCGGCATGGACCCCCGGACGCTCAAGCAGCGGTTTGGCAGCCAGATCTGTTTCTGGGGCGGCGGTTGTGATACACAAAATGTCCTGCCTTGGGCTTCCCCTGCGGAAGTCAGCCGCCATGTACAGTCGATGATCGAAATCTTCAAACCGGGCAGCGGCTTTGTCTTCAACCAGGTCCACAACATCATGGGCAACATTCCTCCGGAAAACGTCATCGCCATGCTGGACACGGCGTACGCCAACAGTTTCTCTTGACTTGGCGGACACCGGAGAGGAAAATGAAATCAGAACCTTATCCTGGCAGCCTGGCTTGACAAGCGGCGATTCTATCCTTAGTACAGGCTCTGAAAACAACAGGTATACATCGACAGTTAAACATCGACAGGTATACATCGAAAGGAGTTTGATGCAGGATGTCTGAGAAGAACCGGATGATCATCAAATGGCTGAATGTGGCTGCTTTTCTGGTCATGCTGACTGTCAATGCCCTGGCCAATATCCTGCCGATCAACGGTATCGGCACCGGCGAGGTTTCCGATACGCTTTACCCGAACCTTTTTGCCCCGGCCGGCCTGACTTTTGCCATCTGGGGCGTCATATACCTCCTGCTGGCAGTCTTTATCATTTTTCAGGCAGGGTCCGGGAAATCCGCGCCCAGAGAGGGCGACACGATCGCCCGCAAGATCAGCTTCTGGTTTATTCTTTCCTCACTGGCCAACGCGGCCTGGATTTTTTGCTGGCATTATCAGCTGATATCGCTGTCCTTGATCCTGATGCTGATTATTTTCCTGGCCTTGCTGGCCATATACGCGGAAATCCGTCTGCATAACCTGAGCCGCCTGGAGAAAATCTGCGTCCGATTGCCGTTCAGCGTTTATTTCGGCTGGATCACCGTGGCCACGATCGCCAATATCACCGCTTTGCTGGTCGGGCAGAAGTGGAATGGCTGGGGGCTTCCGGAGACCTTCTGGACAGTCATCGCCATGGCAGCCGGCCTGCTGATCGGCTGCGCGACCACCTGGCTGAACCGCGACCTGGCTTATGGCCTGGTTTTCCTGTGGGCATACCTGGGCATCTTGCTGAAACATCTTTCAGCCCAGGGCTTTGCCGGCCAGTATCCGGGCTTGATTGCCGCTGCTGTTGTATCTTTGGTCTTGATCATGATAATTCTGGTTTTGACGGCGATCACGCCGGTAAAGATCAAGTCAGACATCCTGCAAGAGTGATGATGGCATGTCTGATCCGGTCATTGACTGGCTGCTCGAAGCCGATAATCCTTCTGTCCGCTACTTAACCCTGACCTCGTTGCTGCACCGGCCGCCGGACGATCCGGTCTGCCAGGCTGCCAGAAAAGCGATCATGACGGACGGCCTGGTTCCGCAAATCCTGGCCAGCCAGAATCCGGACGGCTCTTGGGAGGTTCCGGATAAATTCTACACCCTGAAATACACGGGCACTGTCTGGACCTTCTGGGATATCTGGATGACAGGCGCACCCTGCAGGCGATCGATTGGATAACCACCTGGCAGCGGGCTGACGACGGCGACGACCAGGGGCCGGAGGGCCTGGAATATCGGCGGCTGGAAGTCTGCTGGGGCCGGCATTCCTGCCACATGGGCGTGGCGAAAAGTCTGAAGGCATTAGCGGCGATTCCACCGGATCGGCGAAACCAGGTCGTTCAAGACAAACTCGCTCAGCTGGCGGAGTATTTTCTCATTCATCACTTATACAAGAAGAGCCACCAGCTGGACCAGGTATCGAAACCTGGCTGGCTGAAGCTCGGCTTTCCTCTGATGTACAATACCGACATCCTGGAACTGCTCGAAATTTTTCAGAACCTGGGCATTCAGGATCCACGGCTGCAGGATGCGCTCGACATGGTTCGGTCAAAACAGCAGCCAGACGGACGATGGATTTTGGAAAACACCTTCAACGGGAAAATGCAAGTGCGCGTCGAACAGAAGGGCAAGCCATCCAGATGGATCACCTTGAAAGCCCTCAAGGTTCTGCATTGACATGATTGCATTATCCGATGATGTTTCATGACCATTTACATGATGCTTCCTACAAGCTGATTCTCGTTTCCTCTCACGCAACCACCTCGCCAACACGGCCCTATGATAGAAAAGCGATGGGTTTTCGTATTGTTAAGCAGAGAAACCCACATGAGCAATGCAAGACGGGTGCCTGGCTGGCGGCGAGATTGTGCCGATTAACGCGATCATAACAGTTTTTCGAATGGCGATGCGAAGGTGAGAAATGACATGAAACGATTCACAGCACTGTTTTTGCTGACATGCCTGATGGTCAGCCTGCCTGCCTGCAATCTGGAAGAAACCAGCACCATCAGCAAGGACGTCTCAGCTGCTGAAAGGGTTGCGTCCCCGACTTATCCGGCCGGAATCGCCTTTGATGATTATGAATCCCGGATGGCCAATCGGAACAGCAATCCAGTCAGTCGAACAAGTCGCGATGCCGTCAATGCCTTTTCATACAAAACAGCTGCACCGATCTTGAACACGATTTCAGTTAACGGATGCTATTCGCCTTTAAGCTTGTATTATGCACTGGCTTTGACCGGGACGGGTGCGAACGGGCAGACACAAGATGAGCTGCTTGACCTGTTGGGCGCGTCCGATGCAGCCAGCCTGTCGCAGGACATGAGCAATCTGTACCGGCTGCTCTATGCAGACAACAAGATCACGCAACTGAAAATCGCCAACTCGCTTTGGCTCGACAACGAATACAGGGGTGAACCGGTCAGCTTCAAGGACAGTTTCACGCAAAATGCCGCCAGCCAGTTCTATGCCTCCCTGTTCAAGGTGGACTTCGCCCAGCCAAGTGCGGGCGAAGCGATGGCCGAGTGGATTGCCGAAAACACCAATGGCACCCTGAAACCAGCGTTTGCGGCAGATCCAGAACAGATCATGAGCATCATCAACACCATCTATTTCCGCGACGAATGGATGGACCGCTTCAAGGTTGATCAGACAAAACCCGACACCTTTCATCTCGCCGACGGCAAAGATGTAACCTGTGATTTCATGAACATGGCGTACAATTCTCACGGATTCAGCAAGGGAGATGGATACATCCGGTCTGCCTTGAGCCTGAAATCAGGCGCGCAAATGGTGTTTGTGCTGCCAGACCAGGGGGTAGACCTCATGGCGCTCGTGTCAGACCCGGACAATCTGAAAGCGCTTTTCGAGGGCGGCAAAGCCACCAATGGCAAGGTGATCTGGCAGATCCCCAAATTTTCATACGACTCTAAATTTGAGTTGAGCGACATGATGAAAAAACTGGGTGTCACCGCTCCTTTTGAACAAAATGCCGACTTCACCGGCATCACCGATCATCAGGCCTTCATTTCCATGATCAGCCAGAACACCCACATCGCGATCGATGAAAACGGTGTGACGGCTTCCGCCTTTACCAAAATCGATTTTGCAGGCGCGGCGATGCCGGTCGACCAGGCGGAGATGATCCTTGACCGGCCTTTCCTCTATGCCATCTATAGCTCACCCGTGTCTGTCACGAGGGTAGAGGGTCAGTCCGATCCGGGAACGCCCATGGGCAATCTGCTTTTCATCGGCATTTGCGGCAATCCTTTAAAGTAAATGCGAGGGCTTGTTGCAAAACAAGCCCTCGTCTCATACGCATCAATTTCAAATATCAATACGGTTATGGCATTTCAAAAATGTTAACGGTTAGGGATCCGATATTATCACCATATGCATTGTCAAGAATTCTGAAATTTAGAGCTGATCCATCCCCTGTTATTGAATATGTATAAACATGCTCTGGATTATCCTCGCCCCAATCAATATTCTGATTATTGATCTGTAATTCAAG
>DOFA01000145.1 GCA_003532195.1 Clostridiales bacterium | reverse complement strand
AATTGCTTCGCAAAAACCTGATCGATGAGTTGGTGTTGGGAATCGGCTATGGCGATGATTATGAAGTCTGGCTGACACACGAAGGGCGGCGCAAGGCCGAAGTGCTTGCAACCTTGTGCCATCGGTTCGGAAAGAAATTCATCGCCTATTTCTACACAGACCAGCCCTATATTGCGACATACAGGAAATTCGGAGCCGCTGCCGTGCGCGAGCGTTTTGTAAACGATGCGGCTTTCCTGGCCGGAACCGGGACGGATGGTTTCCTGAACCGAAATCTGCCGGAATGCCTGACCAGTTGCGGCGCGCCTCTGCCGGGCGACTCAGAATCCGTCTCGGAATACCTGATTCCGGCGGCAAGTCAGCTTTGGTCCGGAATCCTGGTTGGAGCGAAATCTGAGCCCGGCAGCTTTACGCCGCAATGGATCGCCCCGGAATTGCCTGATCAGACGCCGCAGGTTTTCGTCGTCATTCCGGAGTCCACGGATAAATCCCGGTATCCCCTGCCGCATCAGGCTGACTACTATCCCGACACCTATAAAGGTCTGGTCTGGCAATATCATCATCTTTTCGGCCTGCTTGGCTGCCGTACATCGTTGATTACAACCGCCGGCGCGCTGGACGATCTGATACAGGCCGATCGTACCGCTGGCATCCTGATCTTCGCCCATCACTGCTGCCAGGAGGCCTGGCTGCAAGAGTGGCTCGCGCAGAACAGCAATCAGCTCCTTTTATATATCCGCCGCGGCGGCACTGTGCTGACGGAAGCCGGCACGAATCCTGACGACCGGGTTCTGGCCTCCCTTTTCGGTCTTTCGCTCGTTACGGCAGCGCCGGGTGAAATCTGCGGGCCGCTGTTCCCGATAACATCCGAATATGCTTACGACTCGCGAGCTTTACCGGGCTGGGTTGAGTCGGTCATTGTCGATGCACCTTCCGGTCCTTCCCGGCAGCCGGTCATCCTGGCCGGACGAATCGGCAAAGGCAGCGTTCTCTGCTCAGCTATCCCCTGTCTGGCCCACGATGCCATTCGCATCAATCCTCAGGATGGTCCGCAGAATCCCGGAATTCTGCGCGTCTGGCAGACTATCGGCCATTGGCTGCTGCCCGGCGGCAGCCTGCCGCTTGACCAGGCTTTCGCCTGGTTTAACGAGCAGTATCGGCAAACGCATGGCAATCTCCTGCCCAACGGGGATTTCAGTCAGGGGACGATCTTGGGTTACCCGGCTTTCTGGTTGATTCGCAGTCGGAATCCAACCGGGTTCTGGTGCAAGACCGGTCAAGGTGTTTCACTTTCTGAGGGCGATCCGGCCGGGAATGCAATCAGTCTTGACATGAATCGGGTCAAAGACATCACCAGCCTTACTTTTCCCCTTGACGCGAACTGCCGCTATAGGATATCCGGCCAGTGCCGCGTGGACGATCTGCCTGATACGCCGCATGCCCAGTACGACCGTCAGCAGCCCTGCTACATCAGCTTTCATTATGGTGTGCGGGGGGCTAATATCGAGTATGGAAAATCGTCAACCAAATTTACCATGACATCCGGTTGGCAGCCTTTCCAGTTTCAGGTCGGCCCGATCTGCGAATCCTCGGATTTGCTGCCGCTGATTGCATGGATCAGCATATCCTGGAATACGCGTCATCCTAGTGAGAGCGACCGCGAACTGCGAATCTATCTCAGTAACTTGCGGGTGTGTCCGATTTGCGAGTAATCGCTGTTGCGCTCTTTTAAGCGCGGAAATCTGAGCGAAATTGAAATTTGAATTTTGGCAGCCTTCACGATGAAATCACCATCATTTAACGCCAAAATGATGGTGATTTTATTCTGGAGAAAATCCGGGGGTACTAACCGGTTTCGCAAAGTAGTTATGGCGAGCGTGTTTACGATGCTTGGGACAGGCAGTCATATCCATCTTGGGTTTGACACCATTATGCCGGACCCGGGGATGTGAAGCAGTAGTCTAACTTTTGCTGAAAATGTATTATTATAAGAGATGTCGATGAATCATGATGATTGAGAATCAGGCCACATCGGTTGTAGGTCATATATAGGGAGAAAGCTAATGACATTCAGCATAGCCGATTGGGAACGAGACATATTGAAAGAGCTTGCTGTAAAACAGGCAGAACTTGCTTCGCTGCCCATCATGCAGGAACGTAAGAAACAATGGTTTAACACCAATACCGGGCATGGTGGCACAAAGCCGCCCGTTGTTATTGAAGAAGAGACATTTAGTTATGATTTCCTGCCAGAAGGCATTTTCCAATGTGAGAGTGAGCTTGCCAGGAAAATTGAAAGAGATATCATTCAGGTGATTCGCAGCTATGAATTAATCAACGATGATAAGGTCGTACCCGATACCTATCGAATGAATTGGTTTATTGACGTGGACGAATTCGGCATTGAAGTTCCAATTGTCAATGCTCCGGGCATGAACGGAAAACAAGTCGGATACAAATTTATTCATCCTATCAAGGATCTTAAAAAGGATTTTCACAAGCTTAAGCCTGCTTGTATCTCCGTAAACAAGGAAAAAACTTTCGCATACAAGGTCTTTTTAGAAGATCTATTTGCGGGCGCACTTCCAGTTGAAATCGTCTGCGACGGCAATTATATCAGCTCATTCCTGACAAACCGCGTCATTGCTTTGATGGGTATGGAGGCCTTCTTCATGGCCCTGTGCGACTATCCAAGCGAAACGCACGTATTAATGGAATACCTTACGCAAAACGCCCTGCATATCATGCGCTTTTTCGAGCGAGAAGAGCTGCTGCGACCAAACAACGGCAATCATGCAAGCTTTGGCTCAAGCTTTAACTTTACAAACTTGCTGCCTCAGCCGGACCGGCAAAAAGAGCTACTGCGCTTACGCGACATGTGGCTCTCAACAAATTCACAAGAATCGGTTGGCATTTCACCGGATATGTTTTGCGAATTTTGCTTGCCGTATTATACCCGTGTATGCGAACAAGCCGGATTGATCTATTACGGTTGCTGCGAACCAGTGTCACCGATTTGGAACAAAGCTATTTCGCAGTTGCCTAATCTGAAAAAGGTATCAATATCCCGTTGGTGCGACGAATCATATATGGGTGATGCTTTGCGAGGGACTGATATCGTCTATTCCCGGAAACCTGATCCGAATTTTCTTAGTGTCGATGTCTCATTGGATGAGGAATCATGGTCAGCTCATATCCGGAAGTCCATTGAGGCCGCTCGCGGGTGCCAGATGGAATTTATCATCCGAGATGTGTACACTTTGCACGGAAACATCAACAACGCGCGGCGCGCCGTCGAACTCGCCCGCAAGCAAATCGATCAGTATGACTGGCAGTAAGTCAGCATGACATAAGTCCGATAACAAATTGTTTTCTTGAATGGAATGATGGCGGGCGGTTGACTGATTATTGAAGAAGCAAGATACTTGTGTTTACGGAGGTGGCGCTGCCATATGGTTGACGGGAAAACAATCGGAATATATAAAGATACTGCATATGAGCGGGAAATATGGTCTTGAGGATTCGTTTAATATTGAAGGTATGAAGGCCGGTATGTTCTCATTCAAGGAGATGATAGACCGGTTTTCGACAGTGTAAAAAGCATCCTATCCTCGTATTTAATATTATCAAACGAGAGCCGTATGCGTTGCGAAAAACGCAGTTATCCTGAGGCGCCCTGCCGATTCCCAGACAAACCGGTATTCACTATAGCAACGGCAATAATACGGTAACATACTTTGGCGCAATTTTGTTTGCCTGAGAATCGGTAATGTTATACACGAGCTTCAATAAATAAATGGTAATGATTCTATTTACCATTTATTTATTGAGGTAAAATGGTTTCGTATTATTGGATCCCTTAACCACACAAAGCCCAACCGTACTTTATCGTTGAAAGGACAAACCTATGCAAATTGCCAGCCGACTGATCACCTATAATGCGCACAGCCGCGAGAATCCGCCGCAGATTACCGTTGCTGCCGGCGAAGAGTTCATGGCCCAGACTGAGCTCTGCACCGGCAGCTGGCTGCACAGCCTGGCCGACACCTGGTCGCCGGAAAAAACCAACGCCCTGAATCCGACGGTCTGCGTCGGTGTGGCCGATGCCCATCCCGGCGACATTCTGGCGGTCCATATCCGGGAAATTATCCCCGACGCCTTGGGTTACACCGGCTTCAACGATCAGAAGAATCCGCTGGCTGGCCGGATCAAAGCCCGAACCTGGGGTTTGAATGTCAAAACCGTGGCCATTACGGCGGAAGGCATCCGCTGGAATAATCAGCTCAGCCTGCCAGTCCGCCCGATGATCGGCACGCTGGGCACGGCGCCCGCCGGAGAAGCGCGGAGCAATGCCTGGGGTGGCCTTCACGGCGGCAATATGGACGTTCAGGAGATCCGGGCCGGAACCACCGTTTACCTGCCGGTTTTTGTCGAAGGAGCCTTGCTGCATATCGGCGACGTCCATGCCCTGCAGGGCGACGGGGAAATCAATTGCTCAGGCGGTATCGAGTGCCGCGCTGAAGTCCGGCTGTCCGCCGATCTGATCCGCCAGGCTCGGCCGCTGCGCTGCGTGCGGGCCGAAGACAGCGAGTCGCTGATGACCATCGCTTGCGGGCGCGGGCTGACCCGGACCTTCCAGACGGCGACCGGCGAGCTCCTGGATTGGATCTGCCGGGATTACGGAATTCCCGTCAACGACGCCTACCTGCTGCTGGGCCAGGTCATGCAGGCCCGCTGCACGCAGTTCGTCAACCCGACCCGGTCCTATATTTGTAAAATACCGAAACGATATCTTCCCCTCAGATCTTCCCCTCAGCCGATGACCCCCTGAATCACTTCCGCCATCCGGGCGGCTTCAGCCGGTTCCAGCCAGCCGGCTTTCAGGTTGAGCGAGACGCTGCCGCCGGCGGGTATCCAGCGGATCTGCCCGTTCTTGCGGGCCTGGGTCAAGCCCTTATGTTCAGCGGTGCAAGGCAGAACCATTCCCATCGCGTCCTCGTCGCCGGTGCGGGAGATCCAGCGCAGGCCAAGGGGCAGCTGCTCCGTCCGGAAACTGACATAGTGGGCTGATCCGTCCGGCAGCAACTGCAGGCAATGCGCGTTGCCGTCTGCGTCGGCCTCATAGCGGATGGCCATGACGATTTCCGGATCGTATATTTGCGTGGCTGTGTTTACCCGATGGTGAATCTCCGGGTTTTCAGCGAGCGCCGCCATATAGGCGCGGAGCCTGGCTTGAGCTTCCAACGGCAGGTTCAGCGGGACATCGGCGTGAATTTTGACATGCTCGGGATCGGCATGGGCGCTGTAGATCAGCCTGGCTTCGTCGACCGGCCGGAAATTGATGTGGCACAGGTACATGAATTCCATCGGCTGTGTGCGCAAGTTGGTGATCTTGAGGGAAATTTCGGCGCAGGTGGCGTTTTCATAAAGCCGAATCGCCGGTTCAGCCCGATAATGGACAGTAAAGCCGATCAGGTATTCCGTCATGCCGCCAACCGTCAGGTAGCGTCCCCGTTCGTTGGCGCCGCACTGGATCATTGCCTTTTCGTACGGTAAGTTCGGCAGCTCGCCGTGCAGCGGGTGGCTGTCGCCGGCTCCCGGCACGCCCATGGCTGTAGCGCCACAATGCAGGAGGAAGCCGCCGTAGGTGCGCAGATAATCCTGCGTCGGCAGCGGCTGGTCGAAGGCGGTTTTCATCGTCAGGTCATGGCCGCCGAAGCTGGCCCGCCAGATCTGCTGACCCTGAAAGGGCAGAATAATCAGTTCGCCGCAGCTGTTCCGAACGCGCAAGGCACAAACGCCGCTGGGGTAACGGAATGCCGCCGCCGTCAAGGGGCCAAACTGGATCAGCAGGTTCTCCCGGTCACAGAAATATTCAGGCAGTAAATTCATTTTTACTTCATCCATCGCAGACAACCCTCTCTCACTTCATATATCGCCGGTACTGGTAACTTTTGTAAGAACGTTACCACTACTGGCAAGCAACCTTATTTCTCGATAAATCCATCATAGAGAGTTACTATTGGCCTGTCAAGAGACTTGTGTATCCGATTTGCCGTCAAATTGGCCTAGCCATCTTGACATTTACAACCAAACAAAATACGATATAGGTGGTAACGTTCTTACGTCAACAGGAAAATATAGTACAATCGGCGGCGAAGAAAGCACCATGACTTCGGAAGCTTCTCAAACCGCCCGCAGGAGGTTCCCATGAAACTTGAACTCGGATTGCCCCGGGAGCTGGAAGATGCCAAGCAGCGGCGGGTGCCGTTGATTTTACCGGTCGGAACCATCGAATATCACGGCCCGCATTGTCCCCTGNNGGCTGCGATACCCAAATCGCCGAAGGTCTGCTTGAGCAGTTGGAGCAAGAGATGGAACTGGTCCTTGCGCCGCCGATCTGGTACGGCGTGGCCAGTTATGCGGTCGGCGGACCGGAAAAAAATACGGTCCAGGTTGATGTCGATGTCTTTGAAAACTATATTTACTGCATTTTAAAATCCTGGCTCTACGGCGGCTGGCGGAACATTTACCTGGTGATTCATCACCAATACGAACAGGAAACCTTGCTGCCCATGACGCTGGCCTGCATGAAAGCCGCCAGGAAACTGACTTTCGAATATCTTGAAGCGACGCGCGGCGCCGGCTGGTGGGGCAGCAACACCAACGCCGCGTTCTACGCTGAACTCGAAAAGACCGACAGCCCCTGGCAGTGGATCACGGTTCTCCCCTGCATGAGCACGGCGGCGCAAAACGCCACCGGATATGATCATGCCGGCAAGTGGGAATGCTCGCTGCTCAGCGCCTTATATCCCGAAGCCGTCAAGCTGGAGCGCGTCGCGGATAGCGATGAATGGTTCATCCAGAGCGCCGCCGAAGCGTCCGCCAACATCGGCCGGGAAATGGCCCGGATTTCCCTGCGCGACCTGAAATCCCGGATTCATCCGGCCAGAAGCAAATAAGGAGTTAATGACCATGCGACCTATGAAGCGCGCCGTTCATATCGATTTTCATACCATGCCCGGCATTGATGACTTCAACCGCGAGTGGGATGCGGCCAGGTTCGCCTCGACGCTGCAGGACGCCCATGTGACCTACATCAACGCCTTCGCCCGCTGCAACATTGGCTTTGCCTATTATCCTACCCGGATTGGCATACCCTATCCGGGGATGAAAGGCGACATGTTCGGCGACTTGCTGCGTGAATGTCACTTGCGGGACATCGGCGTCAGCGCGTACATCAATGTCGGCCTCGATCATGAACAATCGTCGCGGCATATGGGCTGGCTGCGTCTGGACCAGGAAGGCCGGGTCATTTCCGGCGACCGCACCGGCAATTTCTTCCGGCAGCTCTGTTATAACAATCCGGAATACCGGGACTACCATTTTGGCATGCTGAAAGAAGTCATTGCCTATGATCCGGACGGATATTTCTTTGACTGCATGGTCCTGAAGCCCTGCTATTGTTATCACTGCCTGAAGAAAATGCAGAGTCTGGGGATTGACGCGAACGATCCAGCCACCAACCTCCGGTTCCAGGAGCAAAGCATGATCGAGTTCGCCGAAGAATCGCTGCGCCTGATCGGGCCCGGTAAATATTATTACCTGAACGGCATGGATTATGCGCGTGTGCAAAATCTGGACACCCATATTGAAATCGAATGTCTGCCAAGCGCCTGGAGTTATGATTATTTCTGGCCCCATGCTTCGTACGCCCGCAACCTGCAGAGGACCGTCCTTTACATGACCGGCCGTTTCCAGCTGAACTGGGGTGATTTCGGCGGTTTTAAAACCCGGGCTTCCCTGGAATATGATTATTTCGACGCCCTGTGCGCGGGTGTCGGCGTGTCGGTGGGCGACCATCTGCATCCAGCCCGCAACCTGGATCCCGGCATTTACCGGACGATCGGCGAAATGAACGCCTGGATCGAAAAATTGGAACCTTATACTGAAAAAGCGCGTTTTCTGGCCGACATCGGGGTGCTGGTCAATCTTACATCCGGCCTTTCAGAAAGCCATCAGGGCCTGGCCCGGATGTTCGGCGAGCTTCGGCAAAGTTATGACATCATCAATGAAAACATGGATTTTACTCCCTATCGGGTGCTGGTGCTGCCCGACCATCTGCAGATGAACTCCCAGATCACCGGCAAATTCGATGCTTACCTGCAGCAGGGCGGCCGGATTCTGGCCAGCGGCACAGCCGGCTTGAACGAAACTCAGAACGGTTTTGTCTTGCCGGCCTGGGATTTCGCTTTCGACGGGCTGGATGCCAGCAGTTCATCTTATTTCCATCTGACCGACGCCAGTGATCCCCTGTTGATTGATATGGACTACAATATGTACAGCGATTCCGGTATTCTTTTTCGGCTGCGGGGCATTTCCGGTAGCGGCCGTGTCCTGGCTAAATATGTAAAATCTTATTTTGAGAAACACTGGGATGGTTTTCATGGCTATTTTTATCTCCCGCCGCAGAAAGAAACGCCTTATGCGGCAGCCGCCGTCAATGCTGCCGGCACAATCGGCCAGATTTCCTTTGCTGTCTTCCGTTCCTATTACCGCGCAGCTGCCTGCGCGAACAAAATCCTGGTCAAGCAGTGCCTGGAACTGCTGTTACCTGACCCCCTGATCCGCACCGAGGGAATACCCTCGACCGCGCGGGTTACGGCGACCGGCTGCGCTGAATTCGTCCTCCTGCATACCAAGGTCACTTATCCGGAAGTGCGCGGAAAAATGAATATTATCGAAGAGCACGCTGTTCTGGAAGCCGGGGCGTCCGTCGAACTCCGGGGGCAGTTCGAAGAGGCCTGCCTGTTGCCAGACGGAAAGCCGCTCGCGATAAACCAGCTGCCCGACGGCTATACCCGGATAATCCTGCCGCGGATCACCGGTTACCAGATGATCAAACTGCAGCGATCCTGATTGCATCTCCGGCCGACAAGAATCCTCGCCGCCTGGCGATTATCTCAAGTGCCGCAAAAAACCGGCAAAGCCGGCTCTTTTCAGGAGCCGGCCTGGCCGGGGTACTACAGATATGCGGGATCCGCTGCGGGATTTTTCGATCAGGGGAAGACCCCGCGCATCTTTTTGGCTTTGACGACGCGGTCGATCGCGACTTTGTAAGCGCTCAGGCGCAGGGAAATTTTACTGCGTGCCGCGTCTTCCCAGACTTCGTTGAATGCCCGGATCATGATTTTTTCCAGGGTGCGGTTGACTTCATCTTCATCCCAGGTCAGGGATTGGATGTTCTGGATCCATTCGAAATAGGAGACAACCACGCCGCCGGCATTGGCCAGAATGTCCGGCACGATGATGACGCCCTGGCGGTTGAGAATTTGCTCGGCCTCGTTGGCAATCGGGCCGTTGGCGGCTTCAACGATGATCCTGGCTTTGACCTTGGGCGCCAGCTCGGGTTTGATCTGGTTTTCCATGGCGGCCGGGATTAAAATGTCCGTATTCAAAGTCAGCAGCTCTTCGTTGGTGATCGGGCTGACTCCCTGAGCCTGATAGCCGGCCAGCAGATGATCGGGTGACGACTGGATATACTGCAGGATATCCGGGATGTCCAGTCCTTCGCGTTTGAGCAAGCCTCCGGATATATCGCTGACCGCGATGATCCGGCATCCTTCCTTCTGCAGCAGATTGGCGGTCGTGCCGCCGACATTGCCCATGCCCTGGATGGCCACCGTGGTCCCCAGCATAGGAATGCCCAGCCGGTGCAGGGTTTCGCGGGTGATCATCATGACCCCGCGGCCGGTCGCTTCCTTGCGGCCAAGCGAGCCGCCGATATCGATCGGTTTACCAGTGACAACACCGGGCACTGTGTAGCCCTTGAACATGCTGTAGGTGTCCATGATCCAGCCCATGACTTCGGCGTTGGTGCCGACATCCGGCGCCGGAATATCTTTTTCCGGTCCGATCAGGGGCAGAATCATCGCTGTATAGCGGCGGGTCAAACGCTTGAGTTCATTCCGGGACAATTGGTGCGGGTCAACCTTGATGGCGCCCTTGGCTCC
>DOFA01000249.1 GCA_003532195.1 Clostridiales bacterium | reverse complement strand
CGGCTCAGAATTAATTTCCGAATATGGCTGGTGCCGGTTTGTTGATTCTTCTCAAAAGTGACGATCAAATCATACTCTTCCCGCTCGAGAACGGATCGGAGCTGGTCGTGGAGGGAACTCAGATATAAATTGAAAGCCGAGTAATTGTCCGGGTAAATTACACCGATGGTACCGGACGAATTGGTGCTCAGGCTGCGGGCGCTGGCGTTGAATTCAAAGCCTTGCTCCAGGGCGATGTCCAGAATCCGGCGGCGGGTCCCCTCGGAAATCAGCGGGCTGTTGTTCAGGCTGCGCGACACGGTCGCCTGGCTGACTCCGGCAATCCGCGCAATGTCTTTGGTGGTCATCGGCATGCTGCGCCTCGGCTCGAAAAATTAATGCATTCGCTTGCATTGATATAAGTGTATCTCGAACTGTTTCTATTGTATATATGATTTTTATAAAAATCTCAGTTCTGACTTGATTAGGCAGAGCCATGATGAGCTATTTGATTAATGCGCATACTATGCGTATAATATAGAAGTCGAATCATGAAGCAAAGGGACATAATTAGATTGTTTACTCGCGGAGGAATGTATGAAAGTTGTTTATCCAGTTATCCTGCAAAAAGGGGATCAACATATTCTGGTCAGAGTACCCGATCTTGATCTGGTTACCCAAGGCAAAGACTGGGTTGATGCCCTTGCCATGGCCAGAGATGTGATCTGCCTGACAGCCGTCGAGCTACAAGATGATGGCCAGTCCGTTCCTTCACCATCATCTATTGAAAACTTTGCATCTGAGCGGCAGGAAATCGTGACTCTGGTTGATGTGGATTTCGACGAATATCGGGCATGGCTGGAAAATCGTTCCATCCGTAAGAATTGTACGCTGCCAAGCTGGTTAAATGCCCGGGCGGAAAAAGCAAATATTAATTTCTCGCAAGTCCTGCAGGAAGCGCTGGTTGACCGTCTGGGACTGAGTGATCGAAGAGGTGTCTGATCGAGTAGTACATATTTCCTAACCACTGGGAGGCAGCCTTTCCTGATGCTCGTTATCGCACGGAAATAACCGCGGCCGGCTGGATATTGGACAGGGCCAGCGGACTGTGCTATATTTGATCCAGTACCACAAATAAGATTATATTAATCATATGGATCTTTTGCGCTTCGGATCGCGAGCAGGCTTCCGCGATGGAAATCCAGCTTGATCGCTGCAGACAGAAGGGAGAAATGTATGAAAAAAGAACAAATCCGCTATGGCATGGTGGGCGGGGATTTGAATGCTTTCATCGGCAAGGTCCACAGGGGCGCCATTGCTTTCGAGCCTTACACAACCCTGGCAGCCGGCTGCTTCAGCACCCATGAAGAGAAAAACCGCCTGACCGCCGAGACATTCCATGTCGATCCGGACCGGGTTTATGCCAATTACCGGGAAATGGCGGCTAAAGAAAGCGCCCGCGCGGACAGGCCGGACTTTGTGGTCATTGTCACGCCCAATGTCAGCCATTACGAGATTGCCAGGGAATTTCTCAACCAGGGATTCCCGGTCGTCTGCGAGAAGCCGCTCTGCAGCGAGGTTGGGCAGGCCGAAGAACTGGCCCGGATTGTCCGGGAAAAGGATTTGCTGTTTGGCGTCACTTATGCTTATTCCGGCTATCCGATGGTCAAGTATGCCCGGCAGCTGATCACCGAAGGTAAAATCGGCGAAGTGATCAATATCAATGCCGAGTATCCGCAGGAATGGCTGATCGATGAATTGAGCAAAACGATCAGCAAGACCGCCAAGTTTTCCGGCTGGCGGGCTGATCCCAAAGTCTCGGGTATTTCCAACTGTGTCGGCGACATCGGCACCCACATTGAGCACACCGTGTCCTACATGACCGGGCTGCGGGTGAAGCGCGTCATTGCCAGGACCGATTATTTTGAACATGACCTCGACCTCAACGCCAACATGCTGCTGGAGTTTTCCAACGGCGCCAGCGGCGTCTTCTGGAGTTCCCAGGTCGCCATCGGCCACATGAACAGCCTGCGGGTCCGCATCTATGGAACGCTGGGCGCGATCGAGTGGTTCCAGGAAAATCCCGAATGCCTGAAATATACGCCCCGGGGCGACGCTCCCCAGATGCATTACCGGGGCGCCGGCTATGTGCGCGGCCGCGCCGCCGAACTGAGCCGCATCCCCAGCGGCCATATCGAGGGGCATTATGAAGCCTTCGCCAATTTCTATAAAATCTTCATGGGCGCGCTCCTGAAAAAGGCCAACTATGAACCGCTGACCCCCGACGACCTGGATTTCCCGAATGTGATTGACGGGCTGGAGGGCGTCAAGTTCCTCCATGCTGTCATCGAGAGCGGAAAAAATGATTCCATCTGGGTGAAGGTTTAGTAAAACGCCTCAATCTAGCTGACATGAGTGGAGAACACATGAATGAGCATTAAAAATACCGTTTGCCCGTCCTGCGGCGCACCGCTTCAAATTCATGACCATGAGAGCGCCGTAACCTGTAAATATTGCGGCAATACGCTGGCGGTCAAGCCTGAAAACCAGAATCCCCCGGCTGCGGCCAGCGCTCCGGCAAGCCAGCCGCCGGTCATCTTGTGGGTTGACAATGATCTCGAGCTGGCCAACCAGTGTTTGCGCGCCGCCGATTATCAGAACGCTTTTACGCGCTTCTGCAGTGCGATCAGCAAGCAAGCCGGCTGCTATGCGGCCTGGTACGGCTGCCTGGCCGCCGCCACCAGCTGTTTTTCCGGCATCAACTACAACTGGGTCAGGCTGGATGGCATCTACGGCTTGCCGTCGATCATGAGCAATTGCCTCAGATATGCCGATCCCGGTGATCTGCCGACTTTGCGGCGTAATATATCCAGCGTCAGAAGCCTGATCGATGCCGACCTGAACCAGAGGATCGATAAATTGTCCAAAGGCAACCGGCAAGCCGGCTGCGCCTTGATCTTTTTCCTAGGCGTGATTAGCCTGCCTCTGCTCAGCACGGGCAACACCGGTCCGGGATTTTTTCTCATTGGCACGGTCTTCCTGGTCTTGATCATAGCGGCTTTTACCAGCAAGCCCAAAATGGGGAAAAGAGATTCCGGGTATTTCCTTTATGACTATAAAACCATGATCGATTCGTTCTGCGAGATGAACCACATCTGACCGGCCGGACTATTTGCCCTGTATCGGGCTAACGGAGCAACTATGCGGGAAAGTCAGTTTTTCGATGATGTTTATCAGCTGGTCGCCCAGATCCCCGCCGGCAAAGTCGCGACCTACGGGCAGATCGCCGCCATGCTCGGCAAGCCGTTTGCCGCCAGGCAAGTCGGCGAGGCGATGCGCAAAACGCCGGAATTTCTTAATATTCCCACGCACCGCGTCATCAGCGGGTCTGGTCGGCTCGCTCCCGCCTCCGCTTTTGGCGGCGCGGCTAGGCAGCGGGAACGGCTGGAACGCGAAGGCGTGCTCTTTACGGCCGCGGGGCTGGTGGACCTGAACCGCTGCCGATGGTAAGCTGGCCTGCAGCCATCGATAAGTGGCTACAGGACCTGGTTGCCAAAATATTTCCTGTATTTGAGGGGGCTGATTCCGTATTGGGCTTTGAATAGCCGGCTGAAATGGAACTGGTCGTAAAATCCCAGGACTGCCGATATTTCCGCGATCGAATCACGGCTGGTGGTTAATAAAGAGCCGGCAGCCTTCAGTTTTTTCTGCAGAAAATAGCGATTCGGCGACTGGCCTGTCTTTTCTTTAAAATAGTGGCAGAACCGGGATTCAGACAAGCCGGTGAGACAGGCCAGTTCCCGGTTCGACACCGTCGTTCTGATTTTCTGTTCCATATAATCGAATACGGCGTGCAATTCAGGCGGTAAATTTACTTCGGCATTGCCTGACAGTTTGAGCAATTCCTCAAACAGGCTGAATCCGATGCGGTGTTTACTGACATTAGCCCCAAGGCTGGCAAAATCCGCGACTTTTTCAAATTCATCTATCAACTTCCCAATATTGGCCGCAGCTTCCGGCGAAACAATGAGCGGGAAACTGAGATACTGATCAATACTGGCCAGTTTGCTGTCGGTAATGCTCAGGAACATCCAGCGGATCTTCATCGGTTCGCCGCCTGCCGGCAAGTGATGAACGATGGTCTGTTTCACATCGGCAGGAGCGATGAAACAGCCGCCCTCACCTGTCGCACAGAGGGGGCCGTCATTGATGGAAATCTCATAAGAGCCGGTCTGGCTCTGCGCAATGGACAGGAATGGCAGCGTTTTGGTGTGGGTCAAGCCCTCGACGTTGACCAGGCCGCCGCCAGAAAGGCAGATGTTCAGGCTGAGCGGTTCCATCTGGTTCATGTTCGCATCCTCCTTCAACAATAGCAAGATCATACATATTTATATTGCATGACTCTATGGCATTATTTGAGCTGATCATATACCCTGTGGTTGAGGTGGTCAATGTGGAAGGCACATTTTATTCAGTTCAGGGCATCCGGCCGGTTCGTCTACCGGAAAGAACAAGAGATTTGGCAGTTCGGGCACTGGCCGGCGAGTTTGGCAGGATGATGCATTCGACGCCTTCGATCAACCTGGACAGCCTGGAATTTCCTGAGAATGGAACCGACGTCAGGAAATACGCCTTTGCCGTCATGGCAATTGCTGAAAACGCACCTTTGCGGATCGTACCTGGGGAAAAGCTTGTGGGCGCCGCCACGCTTGACAGCAGCCGGAGCCATGTCGTGCCGGCCTGTTACCGGGGGAAACCGGTTTTCCAAAGCACCAGCCATGTCACGCCGGGATTTGCCAAAGTTCTCAAAACAGGCTGCGGCGCCTTGCGCAGGCAAATCTGCGACCGGTTAACCGGCGGCGACCTGGATGCTGCCGGCAGGGACTTTCTTGAGGGCCTGCTACAGTGCCTCGACGCGTTGGTGATCTGGCATCGCCGCTATCTGGATCTGCTACAGGACCTGATCCGGCAGTCCGGGCCGGAAGAGCAAAAAGCATATACCGATCTTTACGAAAATCTGAAAGATGTTCCAGAAAATCCTCCCGCGACATTCCGCCAGGCCATACAATCCTTATGGTTTCTATTTGCCTTTCACCGGTTATGCGGCAATTGGCCCGGGATCGGCAGATTCGACGAGATGTTGGGCGGATATCTCAAGAGTGATCTGGACAAAGGCATCATCACGATCGATCAAGCCCGCGATCTGGTGGCCCATTTCTGGATCAAAGGCTGCGAATGGATCACCGGGGAAAGCAGCGTTTCCGGCGATGCGCAGCATTACCAGAATATTGTCCTGTCCGGAGTTGACAAAAACGGGCTGGATGTGACCAACGAGGTCACCGGCCTGGTGCTGGATATCGTTGAGGAACTGGGCATCAGCGATTTTCCGGTAGCGGTGCGGATCAGCCAGAATACGCCGGCCAGCCTTCTGCGGCGGGTGGCGGAAGCGGAAGCGCACGGCGGCGGGATCGTCGCGGTCTATAATGAAAACCTGATCATCCAAAGCCTGGTTGATTTCGGTTACGAGTTGCGGGAGGCCCGTCAATTTGCCAACGACGGCTGCTGGGAGATCCAAATCCCTGGTAAAACCCGCTTTATCTATATGCCCTTCAACATGCTGGCCCTTTTGCAGAACGGAGTGCTCAAGATCAATGATCCGAATCAGGCAGTCGATTACCCGACTTTTGCAAGCCTTTACCAGGCTTACCTGACCGAACTTGGCGCCGTCGTTGCTGATCTGCATCTTGCCGCCGACCGGATCGACAGCCAATCGCATCCGTCGCCGATCATTTCGCTTTTTACCGAAGGTTGCATTGAAAACGCCCGGGATTACTATAACAGAGGCCCTAAATACATCTCCATCTCTCCGCATGCCGGTTTGCTGCCGGACACCGCTAATTCCCTGCTGGCGATTAAAAAGTTTGTTTATGAAGAGCAATTAATCAAACTGCAGGAACTGGTCGTCCTGCTCCGGAAAAACTGGGAGGGCGCGGAAGATCTGCGGCGGCATATCGCCAATTCGATCGAATATTTCGGTAATGACAATCCGGAAGCCGATGCTATGGCGCGCCGGCTGCTGCAGGATTATCTCGATTTTGTCGCGCAGGTAAAATGCCGAAACGGCGTTTTGCGTCCGGCAGGCGTCAGCACCTTCGGCCGGCAGATCGAATGGCGCTGGCAAAACGGCGCTACGGCGGACGGACATTTCAACGGCGAGATCCTGGCGAACAACCTCAGCCCGTCGCCGGGAAGCGATAAATACGGCGCAACCGCGGTCATTAAATCTCATTGTTCACTCGATCTGAGGCGGCTGACCTGCGGCACCGCGCTGGATATCAAGCTGATGCCGGCTGCCGTCAAGGGCGAGTCCGGAATTGCGGCGCTGCAGTCGCTGCTCCGGAGTTTCGTTATCCTGGGCGGCTTTTTCATGCAGGTCGATGTGATCGACAACGCCGTCCTGTTGGAGGCGAAAAAGCATCCAGAAAAATACTGGAACCTCTCTGTTCGCGTCGCCGGCTGGTCAGCCCGGTTTGTTACGTTGAGTGAAGAATGGCAGGACATGATCATCGCCAGGACTTCGCATTAAACAACAACCTCGCATCATTTCGATTGACGCCAACCGGCCACCGGGCTTAAAATACAGATAGTCAGATTATAGCCGGGGAGGCATCATGAAAAAGCGGTTGTCTTCTAATATATTCAGATTGGTTGGATTTGGACTGGCTGTTCTTGCGGTGGCGATCTTCAGCGTCCGGGGATTGTCCGGTGAAGCTGTTCCGGCCGCAGCCGAAACGACTGCCGGCGTGATCGCCCAAAGTGACTTTCTCTCAGCCGAAGCTGCCCTGGCCGATGCCAGCGCCAAACCGGAAGACGACATTCAGGTGATCGCGCCGACTGCTGCAGAATCTTCTGAAACCGCCGCCGATCCGGATACTCCGGCCGGTTCGGTCGCCGCCATGCGGATTGACGGCCAGATTGTGCCCATGACTTACGGCGAGATTGCCGATTTTGAAGAGAAGCTTTTCCAGTGTAAGACCCCGGAAGAGTATGAAGCTATGATGAGTACGCTGGCCTATTATAACAAGGGCGTCGATATGTCGCGCTTTTCCTGGTATTGGGACGATCTGGCCGATCTCTACAGCGACGAGCAGATCGCCATGATGCGCGACGGCACGCGGCAAATGAAGGTCGTTCCGAATCTTGTCGGCATGGAAGCGCGCGCAGCCTACCAGTACATGACTGACCTGGGCTTCCTGATCCGGTTCGCGTACTATCATAATTCCGACAGCGATCTGCCCGTGGGCACGATTTATTACCAGGATATTGAAGCCGGCTCAACCTTCAATACCGATGCCGCCATCATGGCGTCAGTCCAGGCGCCCAGGGAAATCTCCTATGAATCGGTTATCTGGGACCCCGACGATACTGATTTCGATATTAACGCCATCGCCGCCGATATCCGTGAGAACGGACGCTATTCCATTGCCATGCCCGATGTCGTCGGGCTGACGGCTGAGGAAGCCAGGGCAACGCTGGAAGCGGCCGGGTACCGGTCGGTCGAAGTCGTCTATCTGCACACCGATCGCGATGCCGCCGACGGCTGCTGTTATGAGCAGCTGTTTGCACCCGGCACGCTGATCTATAATACCCATAGCTTCTGGATTCATATTCAAGAACCGCTCGCTGAAGAGACGACACCCGCGGTAACCGAACCGCCCGCAACCGAACCGGCACCGGAGCTGACTACGGCGCCCTCAGAGACGGCCCCGGCAGCCTCGGAGACGGTGCCGGCAACCTCGGAAACCCAGGCAAGCGCAGGATAAACGACAGGGTTCGCCTGATTTACTCCAGTTCTGCCTGTCTATGATAAGTTTTCCAGAATTTCGACCAGCTCATCCCAATGGAAAATATCCAGATGCGCACAGGGCGGCGCGCCCGCTGAATCTTTGAGCATAAACGGATCATCGACCGAGCGGTCCCGGTACCACACGGGGAAAATACCGGCCGACGCCGCACCGGCGATATCCGCGTGCTGGTTGTCGCCGCTGAACCACAGGGCCGATGGATCAAGTCCGGCCTTTTTTGGCGCCAGATCAAACAGCAGGCGATTCGGTTTGCGGATTCCGTATTCACTGGAGGCGAGGATAAACTCAAACCGGTTGTTCGGCAGCAAACGGTTGATCCGCTCCGCCAGCGCCTGGCCGGAAAAACTGATGTTGCTGATGACGCCGCTGCGGATACCTTGCCGGTTGATAAAGTCGATCATCCGGTCGGCGCCGGGCATGACCGCGCCGGCGGAAGTATGATCCCAGAATACCTTTTCCGTCTCCGGTGGCGTCAGCGCCAGTTCGATCTCCAGGTATTCGTATAAAAGTTTCTGGAATTGCCATTCATGGATCTCATAATTCAGGCTGCGCACCTGGCTCAGCTGGGCGAACAGCTGCTGTGAAAAATCGTGAAGTTCTTCCGGCGAGAGGTTATTCTTATTGGTCTTAATATGCTTGAATAAAGCTTCGTTGCCGCGCCGCGGATCCCAGTTTGGCTCATAAAGCAAAGTGCCGCCGTAATCGAAGACGATCATCTGCGGCCGGGTCAGGTCAGGGAAATCTTTCTTGAGATTGAGTAACGCTTGGTTGTTGCCGTGCATAGTAACCTCACCTATTATCGTTCAATCCTGTTTTATTGATTATATTCGAAGTAGTTTATTTTACGATACTCTTGTACCACTGCCAGTCGGCATAAACCTCGTCCCAGTTTTGGTATTCCGCTGCGAGAACGACAAAATCAAGATTCTCAACCGGCATTGATTTTATTTGTCCGGCAATCTGATTCGCCAAAGCGGATCCCGCGACCGGTTTTTGCACCGGATAAAATTGTCCAAAGCGGTCGACGAAAGGCGACGATATCAACAAGCCGGTTATGTTGCCGTTATTTCCATCCGCATAATCGTTATTCCCATCCGGTTCCGCAGATAAACTGACGACATCGGACCATTCATCCCAACGCGGGGCGGCCTTGATTACCTCGGCAGTTCGCAGAAGGTGGATCTTGATTCCGTTCTCCCCTGCCCGCGCGCTGAGGTCGCGCAGGGTTGCCTCGGTGCTTTCCCTGAGTTCTTCCATGGTTTGATTCTGTTCGGCCTGCTGAGTCAAAGATAGGATAAAATCTTTGCATCCGTAAAGGGACGCGATCCTGAGCGCCCTGTCCAGGCGGCGAATTGTCGCCAGCCGGCGTCCTTCAACGCTTGCGGACAAGGTATAGTCCGGATAGTGATTGCAGAGCTGGACCGCGTCGACAATGACGCGCAGGCCCTGGCGTCGGATATAAGCCGCTTCATAAGCCGCCTGGTCATCGCTGATCGTTTCCATATAACGCGCGTCAACCATCAGGCCGGCGAAGTGCTGCTGCAAAGTCGGATGAGCCAGCAGATATTCTCTGATACTGCCGGCAGATGACGGCAGCCGGAGCATCAGCCGCCGGTCGCGTTCAGCTGGCAAATAAGGTTCCCGGATCACCAATTCGCTGCCGGATATGTCCAGCGCAAACAGCCGGACATCGGCTGCGGCAATCCGGTATTGGCCTTTACCGACAGGATCCGGCGCAGCTTGGTTTGTCACTGCCGGAATCAGGACATCCGGCAGATATCCCTCTTCTCCGGAAACCGCGTCATCGATGGGAATCTCCCGGCAAGATTGAATCCGGCAAGCCGCAGGCTCAAAGCTGAAGATGATGTCGCGCGCATTGTTGTTCGCGACCAGGCATAAAAGCTCGTTCCCCTGCCGGCGCAACGCGATGGAATATTGCAGTGAACGGTTGTTCGGCCGTATCAGCGCCAGTTCGTCAAGCGCCGCCGCTATCGCCGCTTTTATTTCCGGGGAGAAATCGAGCGGCATGGCGATCGGCTCGTTGGGTTTGTTATCCTTGCCGGCTGGCTCGCAGGAGCTGACAAGTCCGTTTCCCCGGGAAAGAAGCGTGATCCGTCCGGCATCGGCCGGCCAGGTTCCCGGCTTATGTCCTGGCAGTCCGTACTGGGCGAGCAGGGACTGCGCCAGCTCACCGTCAAAAAGCAGGATGTGACCGCCGGACCGGAGGAAACTCCTCAGCGCTGACAGCATCTCCAGCGAAAGCGAAATCGAGGACAGAACAACGCATAATTCGTAATTCTGAAGTATTTCCGGCGCGGTATCGCTCAGGAGCACATCGGCGATATCGCCATAAGGGGTAGCGGTCAGGAAGCCGCGCTCATCCCGGTAAAAACCCGCGTTCTCATAACCCGGATAAATCAGGGAAAAGAGCGCATGCGCCTGGTAGTCACCGTCCTCGTAGGGAAGATCTCCCCAGACTTTGTAAATCTGATCGGTATAGAGATGGCGGGGCGGATTCCAGCCGCAGTGAAAATCCATCAGGATGGCCAGCGGAGCGTAATAAGCCCCCGGCCGGCCTTCCCGGCGAATCAGGTCAATCGCGCACTTTTGAATTTTTCCGATTGGAGACAACTCCGCCCGGGCAATTCTGGCCGCCAAATCCGTCTCTTTACCGGTAATGGCCGCTTCGGTATCAAAGTTTTTCACCCAGGATTGC
>DOFA01000022.1 GCA_003532195.1 Clostridiales bacterium | reverse complement strand
GGACTTACTGGAGTCCGGCAGCCATCGAACGCGTCACCGGCTGGAAACCCGAAGGGGCAGCCGCCAACGGCCTCATTCACCTGATCAATTCCGGCGCCGCGGCGCTGGACGGCTGCGGCGAGATGCGCGATGACGAAGGCAACGCCGTTATGAAGCCTTTCTGGGAAATTAGCAGCGCCGACGCCGACGCCTGCCTCCAGGCCACGCAATGGTGCCCGGCCGACATCGGCTATTTCCGCGGCGGCGGCTTCTCGTCGGCCTTTGAAACCAAAGCCGAAATGCCGGTCACCATGGTGCGGATGAACAATATCGCAGGCCTGGGACCGGTCCTGCAGATCGCCGAGGGCTACACCGCCATCCTCCCCGAAAACGCCAGCCAGATCCTGCAGAAACGCACCGACCCCACCTGGCCGACCACCTGGTTCGTGCCGCGCCTGACCGGCGAAGGCGCCTTCAAGGACGTTTATTCGGTCATGGCCAACTGGGGGGCCAACCACGGCGCGTTCTGCTACGGCCATATCGGCGCCAAGCTGATCACCCTGTGCAGCATGCTGCGCGTACCGGTATCCCTGCATAATGTGCCGGCTGAACAGGTCTTCCGTCCGCATGCCTGGTCCGCTTTCGGCACCGTCGAAACCGAGTCGGCCGATTACCGCGCCTGCGCCGCCTACGGACCAATGTTTGGCTGACCGGGCCTGATTGCCCCGACAGTAAATAATCCTCCCGGGCACAAATCCGGGACATCAAACGGGCTGCCATCGGTATTCAGTTCTTTGAATTTTTAGCCAAAGAAAAATTCAAAGGTTTCTGTTCTTCTCTGCGATTGTTGCGTAGACGAACGTACCAAAAACCATGCCCAGCAGGGTAAATAGTCCCAGCAACTTGCCTTCTCCGATCTGGGCCAGAACAGTGCCCGGGCAGGCGCCGGTGACAGCCCAGCCGAGACCGAAGAGGGAGCCACCAATGAGGGTGTATTTATTGAGTGGCTTCTTGTTGATCTGGATTTCCCTGCCTTTCACATCTTTATTTCCCGTCAGCCTGATGATCTGCATTCCGATGGCGCCGGTCACGATGGCGGTGCCCATCAGCAGAGCCAGCTTGAGGTTCTCACCGGTAAACATCTGGTGGATGAAATCATAATCAGAAGCCCCGGAGCGGCTGAGCACAAATCCGAAAAATATGCCGGCCAGAAGATAACCGATTTTTTTCAGCATATCAGACACCTCCGAATACGAACAGACGGATCACCCAGGTAGCTATAACGCCGAAAAGCAGGAAAAACACTGTAGCGACAAGGCTCGACTTCTGTAGCGTGGCTATTCCGTGGATACAATGCCCGGAGGTGCAGCCACCGGCAAAACGCGCCCCGAGTCCCAGCAGGGTGCCGCCAGCAAAGAACCAAAGGATGTACGCCAGTGCCGGCCAGTCTGTTCGTTCGGTAAAAAGCCCCATATGATTCGTCGTCAGTGCCATGCCGGAGACACGGGCAGACAAAAAGCCCCCGAGAACCATCCCAACGATAAAAATGAACCGCCAGTTGAATTTGTTTTTATAGGTCTCCGTACTCAGCCATCGCAGCTTTGATTTGGGTAAAACAATCTTAACCAGATTGCCGTAGCCCGTGGAAACTCCCAGCGCGGTGTTAAGAAAATAGTACATTAGCGAAACCAGCAGACCGATTGCGATGCCACCCAGCCACCAAGGCCAGAGCTCAACGAAGAGGAAGCGCACAATACTCATATTCGCCCTCCTTTACAGTCGGATAACCAAGATTTATCCAGGCAGTTGTCCCTCCGATGATGTTTATAACGTTTTTCATACCACTTAGGTTCAACATCAAGCTGCTGGCCAATAAGGATCGGTTTCCGGAATTGCATATAAAGGCCACTGGCTTATTGCTCATAAGGCTTTGGTATTTTTTGCGCACATCAGGTGCCGGAATGTGTACAGTACATTTAATGTGCCCGCTATCCCATTCACTTTTTAGTCTGGTGTCAACCAGATAAATTTCTCCCTTTTCAAAGCGTTCTTTTGCCTCGATAACCGATATGCTCTCGATTCGCGCTGTTTCCAAGCCGCTGGCGGCATAAGCGCCCATGCCTCCGTCCAAGTAACCTGCCACGTTGTCAAGGCCGACATTATATAGAGCGCTTAGAACGGCGGGCATATCATACGGTGTTTCAAGAACGAGCAGCAGCGGAGTGTCAGGTGGCAAGACCCAACCGGAGAATGTGGCAAAATTACCTTTCAGACTCAGGCCGTATGCGCCCGGTATATGGGCGGCGGCAAAAGCCAGCTGATCTCGCGTGTCGACTACCACGCGGCCGTTGAGGCTGAGCTTGAGAAACTCTTCCGGCGCATAGCCGACGGGCTTGTTGAGCTTTGATACGGCAGGTGCGCCTTTTCTGTTGATTTCGGAGCACCGGGAAAAATGATCTGGCGCCTCTGGCATGCCCTCCAGAAAACTCTTGATAAACTCCGCTTCGGGATGCTTAAGGATCGCAGAATTATGCAGCTTCTCCGTCCCAATAGTTGAGGACAGCTTTGAGGATAAGGCTTTACCACATAAGGAGCCCGCCCCATGGGCCGGATAAAGCTCGATGTTATCCGGTAGCTGTTCGATCCGGCGGAGGCTTTTATACAGCTTTGACGCCAGTTCATCCTTGATATCAGGGAAGAGATCGGGACGACCGGCATCTCCCACCAGGAGCGTGTCCCCTGTAAAAGCCAGTGCCGGTTCCCGGCCTCGTTCGAGATCGGAGACAATAAATATCGAGCAGTCTGGCGTATGGCCGGGCGTATCTAACATTTTAAAGAGGAGGGTGTCTATTTCGAACTCTTCTTCATCTTCAACAGCATAATGCTCAAATTCGGCGTTTGCCCGTTTTGTGATGTAAATCTTCGCACCTGTCAATTCCCTCAATTCCATATGGCCAGATACAAAGTCGGCATTCAGATGCGTTTCAATAATTCCCTTTATCGGGAGACCAAAAGAATCTGCGATTTTAAGATAGGGCTTGATATCGCGCATCGGGTCAACAACCACACAGGCTTTTCTACCGCCAATAACATAGGAGCATTGCGCAAGCCCCGGGGTATAGATCTGCTTGAATTCCATAGTTTTGCCTCCTTTTATACTTTGTTATTCAGTGCCATACAGCATAGATGACAAGCGATGCCAGGATGCCTGCCAGCAGCACCAGGGCAACACCGGTTTTCATAAAGCTCTTTTTGGAAAACCCCGTACTGTTCAAAACGACAAGGGTCGCCTGGTGGGTTGGGATAATAATGCCAAGACTGGCCCCGGCCGCTACCGCCATTAGTAATGCATCAGCGTTGACTGCCACAGCGCCTGTCTGGTAGAGTTGNNACGGCAGAAACCGAATTATCAACAAAATTCGATACTGCCGCAGTCACAAACAGGACAGACAAAATAAGCAAAAGTGGCGGGAGGGAAACAACCAACGGAAGTAAAGAACCAGTAATTACCTCTAATGCTCCAATGTCGCTCAGTATGTTGGCAAAGCTCAGCATACTTCCCAAAAACAAGATAATAGGAATATTAATGTTTTTATATGCTGTAGAGGTTGATAGCACTCCTGTTATTAACCAAAGAATTACAACAAAGCCGAAACCCACGGATGGGTGAATAAGTCCAATACTCGTTAAGATTATAATTGGGAGCAGGCTAAGGAGAACGATGGCAGATTTTTTACGGCTGCGTTCATGAGCAGGTTCTGGAGGGATAACTTCTTTTTGAGAAATAGAACCGTTTATCGTAGTATCGGTCGTCTGAGCAAATTTTAACCCACATGCTTCGCAGAAGAGCATTATCAAAAAAACAACCCCAACCATGGTAAGACCATGTGCGGCAAAGTCAAACATTTTAAAGGGTTCACCTAAAACTTGAAAACGGAATGAGGAAACGATCAGATTGGAAGCAGTCCCAATCAGTGTATAAGAACCGCTCAGAATCGTGATATATACCAACCACATCCCAGCATTTGCTTTATGGATACCCGCTCGCTGTGCCATTCGCTGTGATGTGGGAAGCATGATACCCACAGTACCTACATTGTTTACAACCCCCCCGATAACCGTCGTTGAAAGCATTAATACAGCCATTTGTCTTTTCGGATGCTTGATTCTCTTAGCAATGCTTTGCCCAAATCCGGTGAGGATACCTGATTCTACAATTCCCGCGCTCATGACCAATACGATGGCAACAGTGAAAAGAGTCGGGGACGAAAACCCGGAGAAGAGAACAGATGGCGAGGCAATTCCAATCAAGCCCAGTACAAGTAAACCGCTAAAAGCAGCCACATCAAAGCGTATTTTTCCTGAAATCAGGGCATAGAGAACAAACAGCAATACCAGCCATGTTACTATTTGCTCCCAATTTAAAAATTTATCCATAGTACACCTTATCAGAAACAACCGTCAGGGCGCAAGCATGCTTAATATTTTCCTACACAGATTGCATATTTGAGATAAATAATTCTATAAAAATAGTACCATAACCCAGCAAGTATTTCAATTTCCATCACGAATTAACAATCGAAAAACGCTATAATGCAGCGGAAGGGGTTAAGGCTGAAAACCGTAAGATGTACTTTGCTTTGTCCTCTTAGCGGCCTGTTTTGCTCGAAGGTGTAAAACACGTCGCTGTTGTTAAATGACTTGACATCTTCTAGTCGGTTTTGTATGCTTGAAATAAAATCCCCTGCGAGGAGCTTTCGTCATGAAAAATCCGGTTCGCAACGCTTCCTCCATGAAATTGGACAATATGCTGCAGATCATCGACCGGGTCCGGCGGGCGCCAGTTTCCCGTGCTGATCTGGCGCGGGCAACCGGACTGACCCGCGCCGCGATTACGATCATCGTTGACCGGCTGATCCGCGAAGGCATCCTGTCTGAGCAGGCGCCGACACCAGATAAGCCGGGCAGCAAGCCGATCCGGCTGGACCTGGCCGGCGGCGGCCTGTATTTCATGGGCATCGACATCAGCCGGGTGCGTTGCTCCGTCTGCATCCTGGACACAAAAGGCACGCCGGTCACGCAAACCGGTTTCCCTCTGGACCGGGACAGTGATTTTGCCCGTGTGCTGCCGCAAATCAAGGACAGCATGCGTCAGGCAATCGGAACCCTGAACTGTCCGGAGAAGCTGATGGGTATCGGCGTCAGCGTTCCCGGGCCGGTCGATACCGCTGCCGGTGTTACGCTCAATCCGCCGAATTTCCGGATGCTGCAAGGGCAGCCGGTTCTGGACCAGTTGCGCGAGGTCTGGAACGGCGCCATCTGGATTGAAAACAATGCCGTCGCACGCACGCTCTATGAAAAAAACCTTGGGGTTGCCCGGCGATTTGCCAATTTCATGGTCATGATCGTCGATACCGGCATCGGTTCGGGTCTGGTGCTGGATGGCAAATTATATCGCGGTACCGGTTTCGCAGGCGAAGCCGGGCATACTTCGATCGACATTCACGGTGAAGTTTGCGTTTGCGGCAACCGCGGCTGCCTGGAACTGTACGCAGCGATCCCGGCGCTGCTCCGCCGGCATTGCGCCGACCGCCCCGATATCCGTTCCTGGGCAGATCTGGCCGGCCTGGCTGCAGCCGGAGATGAAAAGTGCCTGGCCGTCATTCACCAGGAAGCGGCGTATCTGGCGCACAGCCTGGTGAACACCGCCAATTTGCTCGACCTGGAAGCTGTGATCCTGACGGGAAGCATCACCTGTCATCCGGAACTTCTGCTGGACAGTCTGCGCCGGCAGGTTCAGGAGAGCCGGATCACCGGCGCCATTCACAGCCTGGAAATCCTGTCCTCCCAAGCCAAAGCAGAAGATGGCGCGGCCTGCGCGGCCATGATTGCCCTGGAAAAATTCCTGGCCGGCGAAACCGGCTGGAACAGATAGGAAAGAGGTACCCTCATGTATTATTTGGATCAGCGAATCGACCGATATCTGCAGGAACTGGAGTCATTGATCTATCCCGTTGTGCTCCCGGTCGCCGGCCTGGAAATCCACCAGGGCCATCTGCCGCGGGGTACGAATCCGCTGACCGTGCTTGAAGATTGGCAGCCGTACACGCAAGGCGATCCGTGGGCGATGCCCGGCGCCGGCGAGTACGCGCTGTTTCGCGCCCAGATCATCCTGTCCGATCCGGAGATGGCCGGAAAGCCGCTCGCGATCCTTTGCCGAACCAACAAAACAGGGTGGAACGCCCTGAATCCGCAATTTCTGTTTTATGTGGACGGCCGGCCGCAGCAGGCTTTTGACACCAACCACCTGGCGGCGATGCTGGGCGAAGTCGGCGCTCCTGGGCAGGAATTCACGCTTCACTGCGCCGCTTTCGGCGGGCTCGTCAGCCAGGAAAATCAGAAAAGCGCCGAACCCGTGCGTTTCTACCTCGATCTCGCCGTTTGGGACAAAGAGGTCTGGGGCCTCTACTTTGACCTTTTTGCGCCGCGCCGGCACAGTAAGCGCCTGAATCCGGATTCCGCCGAATGGGCCCAGATTGTCGAGACGCTGAACAGCGCCTGTAACCTCCTCGACCTGCGCGCGCCGGGAAGCCCGGAATTTCACAGGTCTGTGCCGCGCGCCCGCGAATACCTGCGCAAGAACCTTTATAACCGGCCGTGCGGCGCCTTGCCGGTCACGGTGAGCTGCATCGGGCACACGCATATCGATGTCGCCTGGCTCCAGCGCTACGACCACACGCGGGAGAAAACGGCTCGCACCTTCGCCACCGTCCTCGCCCTGATGGATGAGTACCCTGACTTCATCTTCACGTCCAGCCAGCCGCAGCTGTTCAGTTTCCTCAAGGAGGATTTCCCCGATCTGTACCGGCGCGTCAAAGAGCGAATCAAGGAAGGCCGTCTGGAAGTCGAAGGCGGCATGTGGGTGGAAAGCGACACGAATCTGCCCTCCGGGGAATCGCTGGTCCGGCAGATCCTGCACGGCAAGAAATTCCTGCGCGACGAATTCGGCGTCGAAAGCCGGATCCTCTGGCTGCCCGATGTGTTCGGCTATTCGGCCGCGCTGCCGCAGATCCTCCGAAAAAGCGGCATCGATTACTTTATGACCAGCAAACTGCGCAACAACGAACTGAATGAAATGCCGCACAACACCTTCCTCTGGCGGGGCATCGACGGCACCGACGTGCTGACGCAGCTGACCAGCTATAATCCCAGTTTTTATAATGGCGACGCGCAAAGCTGCGAAATGATTGAATGCTGGCGCAATTACAAAGATAAGCACCTTACGGATGATATCCTCTATACTTATGGCTTCGGCGACGGCGGCGGCGGTCCGACCCGCGAAATGGTGGAAACCCTCCGGCGCTTTGACCAGGGCTTGCCCGGCGCGGCCAGAACCCGCTTCGGCAAGGCGGCTGATTTCTTCGCCAACCTGGAAAAGCGGGTCAGCCGCAACAAACGCCTGACAACCTGGCACGGCGAGCTGTACTACGAGAAACACCGGGGAACCTACACCTCCATGGCCCGGAACAAGCGGAACAACCGGAAAGCGGAATTCCTGCTGACCGATACCGAATGGCTGGCGTCCCTGAATCACCTGCTGACCGGCGGGGCATACCCATCCGCAGAACTGGACCCCTGCTGGAAAACCTTGCTGCTCAACCAATTCCACGATGTTCTGCCGGGTTCTTCGATCAAGGAAGTCTATCAGGATACCGATCATCTGTACGCGCAGCTGTTCCAGCGGGGCGGGCGGCTTCTGGCTGCGGCAGCCGACAGTATCGCGGCCAGGATCGGCGCCGCCCCCGGCTCACTGGTCGTCTTTAATCCGCTGTCCTGGGCGCGTGACACCGCCGTGTTTTTTGCTGCTGAAGACGGCAGCTGGGCCCTCTGCGACGGGGAAAACACATTTCCAGCCCAGAAATGCCATTCCGGCGGTTTCGTCACGGTCGTCAGGAATCTGCCGCCGCTGGGCTGGGCCTCGATGCGGATTGTACCCGGCAAGGACGGCGCGGACAGCAAAAACGACAAGAGCGGCAAGAATGGCGCTCCTGGCCCAACCGGCCGGAAAGCGCCAACTGTTCTGGAAAACGAATTTGTCCGCCTGCAGTTGGACCGTTCGGGCAACATCGCCAGCCTGTATGACAAAAGGGCCGGGCGCGAAGCGTTCCGTCCGGGGATGGCCGGCAACCGGCTGCTCGCCTGTGAAGACAAGCCGCATAACGAAGACAACTGGAACCTCGATGTGTTTTATACGGAAAAAACCTGGGACATCCCGGCGCGGCAGATCGAGCTGGCCGAACAGGGCCCGGTGCGCACAGTTGTGAAAATCACCCGTCCTTTCCTCAATTCGACCATCGTCCAGCATCTGATCCTTTGGAACCATCAAGCCCGGATCGATTTTGAGACCGTCATCGACTGGAAAGACCGCGATATCTGCCTGAAAGCTGAATTTCCGGTGGACGTGAACGCCGAAAGGGCAACCTATGAGATCCAGTACGGGCATTTGGAACGCCCGGTCCACACCAACACATCCTGGGACGAGGCCAGATTTGAAGTCTGCGCCCATAAATGGGCCGACTTGTCCGATCACGGGTTCGGCCTGTCGCTGCTGAACGACTGCAAATACGGCCACGACACGCAAAATGGCAAGCTGCGCCTGACCTTGCTCCGGTCGACCGGCTACCCCAATCCCGATGCCGACAAGGAAATCCACCGCTTCACTTACTCCATCCTGCCGCATGCCGGCGATTGGCGCGGCGCCGGTACGGTGCGGCAAGCCTATGACCTGAACCAGCCGGCGATCACGGCGATCACGGCGGCCGGCGGGACCGGACGGGCTGGCGCCCTGCCGGCGCGTCTGTCTTTCGCCGGATTGTCAGCCGAGAACATCATCCTCGAGGTCGTCAAACAGGCCGAAGACGGCGACG
>DOFA01000087.1 GCA_003532195.1 Clostridiales bacterium | reverse complement strand
CCGGGCGATTGGCAAACAGGACATTTATGAGATTTCCGGGCCGCTTGACCTGACCTCCCTGATCCGCCTGTACAGTTTGCCTGACCGGCCGAATCTGCGTTTTGCACCGTACGAAGGGCAGCCTAGTCCCATGATTGCCGAACGGGATATTTTCGCGGCTATCCGCCGGCGGGACATCCTGCTGCATCACCCGTATGAAAGCTTTGATCCGGTGATCGAATTGGTGCGCAGCGCGGCCGAAGATCCGGATGTTCTGGCGATCAAGCAGACCTTGTACCGGGTCAGCGGGGATTCGCCGGTTGTCCGCTATCTGGCGGAAGCCGCCGAACGCGGCAAACAGGTCATGGTCCTGGTTGAGCTGAAAGCCCGCTTTGATGAGGAGAATAACATCCAATGGGCGAAAAGGCTGGAGCAGTCCGGATGCCATGTGATCTATGGCGTTGTCGGCCTTAAGACACACAGCAAGATCATTCTGGTGGTCCGGCGCGATGAAGATGGAATCCGCCGGTATGTACACCTGGGTACCGGCAATTATAATGACCTGACGGCTCAATTTTACACGGACCTGAGCCTGCTGACCTGCTCGGAGAACATCGGCTCCGACGCGTCCGCTTTTTTCAACATGCTGTCCGGCTATTCGGCGCCTGAAGTGTGGAATCGGCTGATTCTGGCGCCATACTGGCTGCGGCGCGAACTGGACCGCCGGATCGGCCAGGAAATCCTGCATGCCCGGTCGGGACGTCCGGCCAGGATAATCATCAAGGCCAACGCCCTGACTGATCCGCTTCTGATCGACCAGCTTTACCAGGCCTCGGCGGCCGGAGTCAAGATCGACCTGATCGTGCGCGGCATCTGCTGCCTGCTTCCAGGTGCGCCAGGATTGTCCGGAAACATCGCGGTCCGCAGCATTGTCGGACGGTTTCTGGAGCATAGCCGGATTTTCTATTTTTATAACGACGGTCAGGAAGACCTGTTTCTATCCAGCGCCGACGGCATGCAGCGCAACCTGGACCGCCGCATCGAGCTGATGTTCCCGGTCGAAGCGAAAGAACTGCGGCAGAAAATCATGGATGTGCTGCAGATTCAGCTGGCGGACACGGAAAAGGCGAGGCTGATGCTGCCGGACGGATCTTATGTCCGGGTTGACCGGCGGGGCAAGCCGCATCTGGACAGCCAGACGGAATTATGCCGCCTGGCCATGGCAGCCGCCCGGCAAGAAGAGGGGAAGCGGGAATTCCGGTTCCAACCGGTCAGCAAGCCGGATCAGGTCGTTGAACTGGCAGATTCGGACATCGATTCAGTAATGGATGTTTCAGTAATATCTGTAAAATAATCGTCCGGTATGACAAAGCGGACCAGCAGATAGCTGATGATTCCCAGAACGATAAACATGCCGATGATGATCAGGGCTGACCAGAAACAACCCAGGGCGCTGCCCTTGATGACCGCCTTGCGGCGTTTGCTTTTTTCTTCGCGGGTCATGGGAACCCGGTTGTTGGGATTGGCGGAATAGAGAAAAGCGCCGCATTTTTTGCATACGCTCTTGCCTTTCGCATTATCGGTTCCACATTTTGTACATTTCATGTGGCTGCCTCCTGATATCGTGTGAAAAATAGGTCGGGCACTAGACAAAAAAAGGTGTTTCAACTATCCTTTATACACTATGAATGGTAAAATGTACAGATTGGCCAGACGAGGAGAACAGATATGAAGGATCGTGCGATGATCGTGCAGTGGCTGGCAGAGCAAACCGGCATCGCTGCGGAACAGATCGACGGCTGGATGGAAATTCCGCCGCAAGCTAACCTGGGGGATTTCGCCTTTCCCTGCTTTCAGCTGGCGCGAAGCCTGCGTCAGGCTCCCGGAAAAATCGCCGAACGTCTGGCGGAACAGGCTGCCGGCAATCTGGCGGTCATTGACCGGGTTGAGGCGGTCGGCGGTTATTTGAATTTTTTCCTCAACCGTTCTGGATATATCGCCGGTGTTGTCACGGACATTTTGGCGGCCGGGGAACGTCTCGGCGCGTCCGATGCCGGCAAGGGCCAGCCGGTGATCATCGAATATTCATCGCCGAACATCGCCAAGCCTTTTCATCTCGGCCACGCCTTTACGACCATCCTTGGCCAGGCACTTTACCGCTTGTACGACCGGCTGGGTTATCAGGTGTGCCGGATGAACCATCTTGGAGATTACGGCACCCAGTTTGGCAAGCTGATCGTGGCCTATCGGCTGTGGGGCGATGAGGAAGCTTTGCAGCAGAGCCCGATTCGCGAACTTCTGCGCATCTATGTGCGTTTCCACGAAGAAGCCGCGAAAGAACCGGAACTGGACCGGCAAGCCCGCGAGGCCTTTCGGCGCCTGGAAGCCGGCGAGCCTGAAGAAAAAGCACTTTGGCAGCGTTTCCGTGACTTGAGCTTGATCGAGTTCAGCGCGGTCTATAAACGTCTCGGCATTGAGTTTGACAACTACAACGGCGAAAGCTTTTATTCAGACCAGATTCCGGCTGTCGTCGCCATGCTGAAGGGGAAGGGTCTGCTCGAAGAAAGCGAGGGTGCCCAGGTCGTGAAGCTCGATGAATATGACTTGCCGCCCTGCATCATTCTCAAATCCGACGGTACGACGATCTACGCTTCACGGGATCTGGCGTCTGTCCTGTATCGGATTGCCGAATGGCATTTTCACAAGAACATCTATGTGGTCGGCACCCCACAGGCGCTGCATTTCCGTCAGGTCTTCGCCGTTCTGGAAAAAGCCGGCGTGCCGGAAGCAGCCCATTGCGTGCATGTCGGTTTCGGGCTGGTCAAATTTCCGGACCGCAAATTCGCGACTCGCAGCGGCGATGTGATCTTCCTGTCGGATCTTCTGAACGAAAGCGTCGATAAAACCCTGGAGATCATCCGCCAGAACGCCGAAATCCGCCAGACCGGCATGGGCGAAGCGGAAATGCGCCAGGTCGCCGAGAAAATCGGCCTGGGCGCCGTTGTCTACACCTTTCTGAAAAACAGCCGGGAACGGGACATTACCTTTTCCTGGGAAGAAAT
>DOFA01000023.1 GCA_003532195.1 Clostridiales bacterium | reverse complement strand
AATATCTGACGAGTTCAGCAGAGCCTTCAGCACCGGCAGCGACAGATTTAAGAACATGGCGAGGATGCTGGTATACAGCAGCAGGACGAAAGTGATCAGGATGAAGCACCGGTTGTCGTCAAAATCGGTCAGATGGCGCAGTGCCAGATACTGGGACAGCGCCGATGCTGCGAAACCAGTGAAGAGCAGCAGCAGGGCGCTGAAGAGAGATGCCGGCAGCGCCAGCGTTGATGCGAGCATAAACAAGGCATAGAAAAGAAAGGACGGGCTGAAGCCGGAGAGCAGCCGGCGGTAGCTGACGGAGGTCCGGAACAGGTAGCGCATGGCCAGCTGATAAAGCAGGGTCAGCAGCAAAACGGCAATCAGGCTGATGCCAAATCCCTGCAGGAAGATGAAGAGGCCGCTGCTGAACTGGCCTGAAAGACTGGCTGAGGTCATGCTCAGATTGAGCAGGGAACGCAAGACGGTTTGCCGGGACAGGATGATCAGAAAAACGCCGCCCAGGGCGCTCTGTAAAAGCAAGATCAGCAGGGTCAAAGAGTGACTCGGGGCTTGGATGGCTGAACGGATGCCGTCAGCCGGCAGGATCAGATAGGTGCCCAGGCGCTTCAATCCTGATCCGATTGACTGCAGGCTGGCTTTGAAATTGATGTGTGGTTTCCCGGCGGCGGTTGGACGCGCCGTTTGCCGGTGCGAAACCGGTTTCTTACGGGTTGTTTTGGGCTGTTCAGCAGAGGAGAACGGATTAAAGGCCTGGAAAAACCGGCGCAGGGCATTGCCCCGGTTGGCTTTGCCGGCCTTGCCCGCTTTATCGGTCACGCTGGCAGATGATTCACCGGATTCCTGAGCCGCTTTATATGAAGACGCTGATGCCGCACCTCGGGTCCGGCAATCGCATTTTTCGTTATTGGACAGCTCGCGGCCGCAGTAAAAACAGTAGCGGGCCATAATTTGTACTACCTCCGGAATGTAAATTCTATTCTATCATAAACCGAATATGTTATCATAATATGACTAAACCTGAACGATTTGAGGAGATATACGCAAAATGACCATCTCGGCGCTTCTGGAAAAAGAATTCAGCCTGCAGACCTGGCAGGTGGAAAATATCTTGCAGCTGATCGACGCCGGCAATACGATCCCTTTTATTGCCCGCTACCGTAAAGAGGCGACCGGCAATCTGGACGACCAGGTGCTGCGCGAACTGGCCGACCGGCTGCAGATTCTGCGCAATCTGGAAGACCGCAAGAGCGAAGTCCGGCGGCTGATCGATGAGCAAAATCAATTGACGGCAGAACTCGACCGGCAAATCAGCCAGGCGACCACCCTGACCGAACTGGATGACCTATACCGGCCGTACCGGCCGAAACGCCGGACCCGCGCCCTCATCGCCAGGGAAAGCGGCCTGCAGCCGCTGGCCGATCTGCTGCTGTCGCAGCCGGGGGATGAAGCTTCGCTGCACCGCCTGGCCGGCCAGCTGGTCCGGCCGGACCAGGGCATTCCCGATGCCGAGTCCGCCTTTGCCGGCGCCATGGATATCCTGGCGGAGCAGGTTGCCGACGAGGCCTGGGTCCGCCGTAGTTTGCGCCGTTTGCTGCAGCGGGACGGGACCATCGAAAGCAAATGCAAAACGGCTGAAACAACGGTCTATGAGGCTTATTATCAATACGCCGAACCGGTGGCCCGGATAGCCGGCCATCGGGTTCTGGCCCTGAACCGCGGTGAACGGGAGAAAATCCTCAGTGTCAAGATCACCCTGCCGCCGGAGCAGCCGCTGGCTGTCATCCGCAGCTGGCTGATCCGGCGCGATAGCGCCGCTTCGCCCTGGCTGCTGCAGGTGAGCGAAGATGCCTGGAAACGCCTGCTGGCGCCGTCGCTGGAAACCGAAATCCGGGGCGAGCTGACCGAGCAGGCCGAAGCCCAGGCGATCCGGGTTTTCGCCGCCAATTTGCGCAGCCTGCTCCTGCAGCCGCCGATCCGCGGACGGCGGGTTCTCGGCCTGGACCCCGGTTTCCGGACCGGCTGCAAGCTGGCCGTGGTCGATGCCACCGGCCGGGTCCTGGATACGGGCGTGATTTATCCCAATCCGCCGCACAGCCAGGTCCAGGAAGCGGCTGCCGTGGTCAGCGGCCTGGTTCTCCGTCATCGCGTCGATCTGGTGGCGATCGGCAACGGCACGGCATCCCGCGAGTCCGAGGCTTTCATCAGCGGCCTGATCCGGGAAAAAGGCCTGCCTCTGCGCTACCTGATGGTCAGTGAAGCCGGCGCCAGCGTTTATTCGGCCTCCCGCCTGGCAGCCGACGAGTTCCCGGAATATGACGTTTCCCTGCGCAGCGCGGTCTCGATTGCCCGCCGCCTGCAGGATCCCCTGGCTGAGCTGGTCAAGATCGAGCCCCGCTCGATCGGCGTCGGCCAATACCAGCATGACCTGAACAACAAGCGCCTGGACGAATCGCTGCAGGGCGTGGTCGAGTCGTGCGTTAACGAAGTCGGCGTCGACCTGAACACCGCTTCGCCGTCCCTCTTGTCCTATGTCGCCGGCCTCAACGCCTCGGTCGCCCGCAATATTGTCGCCTGGCGGGAAAAAAACGGCCCCTTCCTCTCGCGGCAGACGCTGCTGCAGGTGCCGCACCTCGGGCCAAAGGCTTTTGAGCAGAGCGCCGGTTTTCTGCGCATTCCGGGAGCCCGGGAACCTCTGGACAATACCTCGGTTCATCCGGAATCCTATGAGCGGGTCCATGCCCTGAGCCAGATGCTGAAAACACCGCCCTCGCCGGAGCTGGCCGAACAAGCCCGCCGCCAGTCGGCCAAAGAGCTGGCCGCCCGCCTGGGCGTGGGTGAACTGACTTTTCTGGACATACTCGACGCCCTGGCCCGCCCGGGCCGCGACCCGCGCGACGACCTGCCCCAGCCGACGATGCGCAGCGATGTGCTGGACCTCAAGGATCTCCGTCCGGACATGGTTTTGCAGGGCATCGTGCGCAATGTGGCCGATTTCGGCGCTTTTGTCGATATCGGTGTGCATCAGGACGGCCTGGTGCATGTCTCGGAGCTGGCCGACCGCTTTGTGCGCAGCCCGATGGAGGTTGTCAGCACGGGCCAGGCGGTCACGGTCCGGATTCTCCAGGTTGATCCCGTCCGTAAACGGATTGCCCTGACGATGAAAGGTTTGACTCAACCGGCAAAGGGGGGCCACTGACCATGCCCCGCCGGCGCGTACCCAGCGATCGGCCGCTGGCCTGGCTGTTCTGGCTGCTTTCGCTGCTGTTTCGGCTGCTTTTCACCGCCGCTTTCGGACTGCGGTTCAATAAGCCGGAAGAAATCCGCCGGCTGCGCGGCCCATTGGTGGTCATCGGCAACCATCCTTCCTATTTCGATCCTTTCCTGACCGCGGCGGCGCTTTTTCCCTGGCGGATCAATTACGTGACCTCCCACAGTTTTTTCCGGAACCCGGTTCTGCGGTTTTTACTGGGCAAGCTGGGGGCAATTCCCAAAATCCAGTTTCGTTCAGATTTACAAGCGATGAAACATATGCTGCGGGTCATTCGTTCCGGAGGTATTCTGGGTATTTATCCGGAAGGTCAGCGGTCGCTTGACGGCGGCAGGCAAACGGTCGACGAGGCGATCGCCAAACTGGTCAGCAAGCTGGGCTGTCCGGTGGTGGCGGTCCATGACAGCGGCGGGTACCTGACCTGGCCGCGCTGGTCGCAAAGCCGTTGGCGCCGCGGCCGGATTAAGGTCGAGATCAGTGTCCTGTTCACGCCGGAACAGCTGGCGGGCCTGGATGTC
>DOFA01000109.1 GCA_003532195.1 Clostridiales bacterium | reverse complement strand
AGGTGCGGATGCCGCGCTCGCACAAGATGACCTCCTGGTTGCCGCCGCTCATGATATATTCGGCGGACATCAGCAATTCCTCCAGGGTATTGGCAAAACCGCGCTTGAGCAGGATCGGCTTCCGTGCCCGCCCAAGCTCCTTGAGCAGTTCAAAATTCTGCATGTTGCGGGCGCCGACCTGGATGATGTCGACAAATTCCAGGAACAGCTCCAGCTGCATGAGATTGGTGATTTCCGAAACAACCGGCAAATCGGTGACCTGCCGGGCGCGTTTCATATACATCAGGCCTTCCGCTTTCAGGCCCTGGAAGGAATAGGGTGAAGACCTCGGCTTGAAAGCGCCGCCGCGCAGCAGGGCCGCTCCAGACTCGCGCACTCGCGACGCCACCAGGCAGATCTGCTCCTCGGACTCGACCGAGCAGGGGCCGGCCGCGACATAGATGCGCGGACCGCCGATCTCCAGGCCGCCGATCCGGATAACCGAGTTGTCCGGATGAAATTTGCGGTTGGCCCGTTTATACGGCTCCTGGACTTTCATGACCCGTTCGACGGCTTCCTCCAGTTCGATCATTTCGATATCGATGCCGGAGGTGTCGCCGACCAGGCCGATAATCGTCGTATCGCTGCCATAGATCGGGCTGGTCTGCACACCGAAACGGGAACTTAGCCAGCTGCAGATTTCCTCGACTTTGCTGCTCGGGGTGCCTTGTTTTAAAACCAGAATCATGCTGTCTCTCCTTCAAATCCCAGGCCGGCCGCAAGCGCGGCGGCGATTTCCCGCGGTGAACCAGATCCGTCGATCCGCAGATCTGCCAGCGCCCGATAGCGCGGTTCCCGCTGCCAAAACAGGCTTTCCAGGCGGTCATCCCCCTGTCCGGCCAAGAGCGGGCGGCCTTCGCCGCCGCCGAGGCGCTGACGGATCAGGGGCAGCGGGGTGTCGAGATAAATGACCAGGGCCGGATTCTGGCGGACCAGCGCTTCGGCCGCCGGATCGAGCAAAGCGCCGCCGCCGGCGGCCAGAATCTGGCTGCGGCCGGTTCTCAGCAAACGGGACAGCTGCTGCTGCTCCATCGCCCGGAAAACCGGCTCGCCGGCAGCAGCGAAAATTTCCGCAACCGTCCGCCCGCTGGCCGCTTCAATCTCATGATCCAGGTCGGTCAGCGGTAAATCCAGAATTTCCGCCAGGCAGCTGCCGACCGTACTTTTACCGCTGCCCATGAATCCGGTCAGGACCAGGGTCAGCGGAAATTGCTCCAGCACTTTACGGGTTAAATGTTTTTTAATAGCCGCCAAAGCCGCTTCCGGGAAAATGGCATTCGGATGCCAGATTTTCTCGGCCAGCAAAGCCTGGGCAAAGAGCATGCCCAGGCCGCTGCGGGCGGGAATGCCGCGCGAGCGGGCAGCCAGGATCAGGCGCGTGGCCACGGGATTGTAGATCGTATCGTATACCCAATTGAAGTGGGTCAGCAGTTCCGGTGGAAAGGGCAGCCCGTCGGTCCGCGGCCAAAGTCCGAGCGGCGTGCCGTTCAGCAAGGCCGAGGGGCGTGGCTCCGGTTGGTTAAAAGGCTCTTCGGACAGCCATTCGGCCAGGTTGGCCGGGCAGCGGATCCGGCATTCATGCCGGTTGCGGACCGCCTGGGCCAGAGCTTCCGACTGCTCGGACCGCCGGGCCAGAAGCCAGATATCGGCTCCGGACGCCGCCGCCGCAAAGGCCATCGTCCGGCTGACACCGCCGGCGCCCAAGATCAGGATATTATGGCCGGCCATGCTCGGGCAGTCCTGTAAAAAGCCTGCGTAATCCGTGTTGTAACCGATGCCCCGGCTGACTGTATTGACGGCCCCGCAGCGGGCAGCCGCCGGATCGAGCCCCTGCAGAAAGGGAATGATCTTTTCCTTATGGGGAATCGTGCAGTTGAAACCGGACAATTCCCGCAGCAGCCGCGGCACGGCGCTGGGGAGCTCTGCAGGCTCCAGGTCAAATAACCGGTATGTACCGTTCAGTCTGGCCGCGGCGAGAAGAGATTCGTGGATGAATGGCGACAGGCTGTGTCCGAGCGGATGGCCGATCAGGCCATAATCAGTCGCACTCATAGCCTGCCTCCTTGAGCAGCCAGGCGGCACGGACAGCCTGGGCGCTGTCCGGCAGCAGCAGCTGCAGGCAGCCGCCCTCATAGGTGCGCAGCTCCCGGATCCGGATATTGCTGATGTTGATGCCTTTTTCTCCGAGCAAAGTGGTGATATGTCCAAGAACACCCGGATGGTCTGAGACATAGACAGTCAGCGAACTGTGGGCAGCCAGCGCGCCGCGTCCGTCAACGGGCAGCGAGTTGCGGTATTGGGCGGCCTGGAAAAAAAAGCGCTGCAAAGCCAGCTGGTCCCCGGCCGCCAGAGCGAATCGGAAATCGCCGATCACCGAAAGATACTGATCCAGGATCGGCAGCAGTTCACGGGCTGATTCGAGGCTGATTCCGGCCCAAAGGGCAGCATCCGAAGACGCGATGCGGGTGATGTCGCGAAAGCCGCCGGCGGCCAGACGCGCCAGGGATCCCTGATCGGTCCGGGCCGCCAGCAGGGACAGGGCTGCCGCGGCGACATGCGGCAAATGGCTGACCGTCGCCACCGCCCGGTCGTGTTCCGATGCGCCCAGCTGCAGCGGCGTGGCGCCGATCCGGCGGACCAGGTCTTCCAGATACCGGACATCCCGCACCGGCAGATCGGAGTCCGGCTGCAGGCACAGGACATAAACCGCGTTTTCCAGGAGAGTTTCCGAGGAATGGCCATAGCCCTGCTTTTCCGATCCGGCCATCGGATGGCCGCCGATAAAGCGGGGGCAGCTGATTTTTTCCATAATCGGCTGTTTGACGCTGGCCGCGTCCGTGATCAGGCCGGGGCAAAAACGCGCCGCCTGTTCCGCCAGGGCGGGGACGGTCACCGCGGGTGTACAGATGAAAACAACACGACAGTCGGACAGCAGCTGCCAGGCTTCGGCTTGTCTGCCGGCCGGATCGGCCGCCAGGTCGGGTAAAATGGCGCCGGCATCCAGAACCGCGTCGTCCAGAGCCGCTTGAATGACGGCCGCTTTCCGGTCCAGCCCGACCACGCGCAGATGGGCGCGCCGCTTCAGGGCCTTGGCCAGCGAACCGCCGATCAGGCCCAGGCCGATGACACCGGCAGTTTCAATATCTTTCGGGTTACCGCAATACTGATTGTCTGTGACCATATCCTGCCCACCTTACCGTTCTTCATCACTGCCCGGGCTATCGCTGGATCCGTCAGCAGGCCGGCCGGCCAGTTTCTGCCCGGATAGCCCTGTTGCTCTTATTTTGCCTGTGACCTGAGGTTTCGTCAAGAAAATAATCCCGGTTTCTCGGACAAGCCGGAACTACAGGTACCGTTCGATCGTGTCGGGATTGACGGCGAAGTGCAGCGCGTCTTCCCTGCTGATCAATCCGCGGCGCAGCAAGGAAGCCAGGCTGAGATCCATGGAAATCATGCCCTGAGGCCCGCCCATCTGGATTGTGCCGTCGATCTGCGGCGTCTTGTTTTCACGGATCATGTTGCGGATCGCACTGTTGATCAGCATGATCTCGAAAGCCGGCACCTGGCCGCCGTCAGGCGAAGGAAGCAGCTGCTGGGACACGACTGCCTGGAGGACTGTCGAAAGCTGGACCCGGATCTGCTGCTGCTGGTTCGGCGGGAAAACATCGATGATCCGGTCGATCGTCTTGGCCGCGCCGACCGTATGCAGCGTGGAAAAGACCAGATGGCCGGTCTCCGCGGCGGTCAGGGCAATCGAAATTGTTTCCAGGTCGCGCATCTCGCCGATCAGGATCACATCCGGCGACTGGCGCAGCGCCGCCCGCAGGCCGCGCTGGTAGGACTGGGTGTCGGAACCGATTTCCCGCTGGTTGATCACGCTCTGGCAATGCCGGTGTAAATATTCGATTGGGTCTTCCAGCGTCAGGACATGGCAGGAACGCTCATGATTGATCTTGTCGATCAGGGCGGCGAGGGTTGTCGTCTTGCCGCAGCCGGTAGGCCCGGTGACCAGAATCAGCCCTTTATTCCGCCCGGTCAGCGCCATGATCGCATCCGGGATGCCCAGGGCAGCCGGATCCGGCAGATCTGTATAGATCCGGCGCAGGGAGACGGCGCAGGATCCGCGCTGGCGAAAAATATTGATGCGGAAACGGCCGATATCCGGCATGGACAGTGAGAAATCCTTCTCGCCGTATTCGAGAAATTCCTGGTAGTCTTTATCTTTGGGGCAGAGCTGCCGGGCGCAGACTTCGGTGTCGGCGGGGCCGAAGCGGTCGTATCCGCTTAGGGACAGCAAGTTGCCGTCCACTTTGACAACCGGCGCCAGGCCGACGGTTATGAAAAGGTCGGAAGCGCCCAGGCGCACAACTTCCTGTAAAAGCTTCATGACCCGCTCCATGCCTACCCCTTCCATACGCCGCCTCCTGTATCTTCTGATTGGGCGGCCTGCTGCCGCTGGTTCCAGCCGGTAATGGTCAAACGCTCGAGGTCTCCCGCCAGCTGTCCGGTCCGGATTATAAGTTCCATCCGGATTTCTTGTTTGGTGTCGGAATCCGCCCCGGTCAGAATAACCAGGCGAATGGACGATCCATCCGGGAAAATCTCAAATTCGCTGACGTTTGCCATCGCGCCCAGACGTTTGCCCAGCAGATCCTCAAGAGCCGGGGATTCCAAGTCCGCCGCGCCGAGGGTCCGGCAATACTGGTCAAGGCTGGCCGTGATTTGCGTCGCCTTGGCATCTGCCAGGTAATATTCCTGGTTCCATTCGGCCCGTTTGCGGGACAGGCGCAGATCCGCCGCCGCCGTGACCAGGGATAGAATCCCGAAAAAGATCAGGAGAACCAGAAGCAGGATGATCAAAGCCGAAGCCATTCCCCGGCGTGAATATAACCTGCTCAGCCAGCGTCCGGCCGATGATTCGCTGCGGGTCATGGCGCTGACACCTCCTCCGGAAAATAACGGCTGGTCTGCAGGGCATAAATCGGCCCGCTGTCCGAAGGCCCGTCCGGGCTGATCTCGACCGACAGCTGCCAAAGCCCGGGTACGGCGGCGCCGCTGTCATCTTGTCCCGGCTGCAGGGTCAGGACCGCGACATATACAGTCTGGATTTCTTCGCAAAGCTGGAAATGGCTGTCCAGGTTGACTGTCGCCGTAAGCTTGTCCGCGCGGTTGAGCCGCAATTGCAATACAGCCAGCGGGACATCCTCTGTCCCGTCCATCCGCCACTGGTCATCCAGATTGGCGGCACACACTACCGCCTGGTCCAGGCTGCGTGCTTTTCTCGACAACTGGTCGGCCTTGGCGAACATCTGGACAATAAAGACACTGAATACAGCCAGCAGGGCGATCGCCATGATCAGCTCGGCCAAAGTGAATCCCCGGCGGCCAGATGTCCGGCGCCTCATGGTTTAATACCTCCCGCGCGCAGGTTGATGATCCGCGTGCCTTGAATCCTGGTCAGATCATCGGACTGCCTGGTCAATGTGACCCGTATGGCGTCCGTGCCGACAGCTTCGATCTCCAGGGCGTTCATCGGCACGATCCGGCTGCCCATGTCGGGCGTCACCTTGGTATCCTCAGCGATAAAAAGCTCACAGAGCGTATTGTCATGAATATAAATCCAGGTCAGATAGGTCTGCTCCCCGTCCTGCTGTTCGATGACCAGGGCCGGCTGGCCGGCGAAGGGGTCGGGGCGGATGGACAGCGCGCCTTGCCCGTCATGTTTGCGTACCTGCACGTCAACGTAGGATAGGCCGATGCGCAGGTCGGCGGCCTGGTCCTGCTTGGCAGCCAGGCGCAGGTAGGTTTCGCTGCCGACGCTGGCCAGGGTGAAGACGACGGCTGCCACCAGAACCAGCAGCAGCAGAACCAGCACCAATTCGATCAGGGTGTAGCCGTTTCGCCGCCGCATCAGTCCGATCCTCCGGGAAATTGAACGCCGACGAGTGGATGGATGTTGTCGGCCACTGTTTCATATTGATATACATAGCGATCCGGATCCAGGATCAGGCCATAATTGGCTTCCAGATAGGTCAGGCTGGGCGGATAGGCGCCTTCCAGGGCATAACACTGCATCACCGCACGCTCGACCGCGTCTTCGGCGGCCTGCAGCCCGGCTTCGCGGCTGTGTTCGTTCAGGCGGGCCAAAGACCGCCCGACAGCCAGCAAAACCAGGACGGAAACCAGAACCGCCACCAGCGAACCGGCCATTTTCCAGGAAAATCGCCTCATGCCCAACTCCGTTCAGCCGATCGAGGCCATGATCTCGACCAGCGGCAGCATGACCGTCAGCAGGATGGCGCCTACGATCAGGGACAAAATAACCACCAGCAGCGGCTCGACAATTCCAGTCAGCCGGGAGAGCCGGCTATCGACCTCGCTCTCATAAGCCCGGGAAATTTTCTGCATGACCGCGTCCATTTCGCCGGTCCGGTTGCCCAGCGAGAGCATCCGGATGAACAGCCGCGGGAACAGCTCCGTTTCTTGCAGCGCCGTGAAGGTATCGCTGCCTTTGCGGATCTTCTGCCGGCAGGCGGCGATCTTTTCGCTGACCAGCGTATTGTCCATCACCGCTTCGGTCATTGTCAGGGCCGTGTCCAGGTCAATACCGCTGCGCAGCAGATAAGACAGGGAGATCGAGAATCGGGAGGTGTAGATGCGCTTGTACAGCGGACCTAAGACCGGCAGTTTCAGCCGGGCCTGGTCGACCAGGCGGCGCCCGCGAATGCTGCGGCGCAGCCAGAGCACCAGGGCGGTGACCAGGGCGATCAGCAGCGGCAGCAGCCAGAAGGACTGGCGCGAAACAAAGGTGCCGAAGGACAGCAGCCCCTGGGAAAATCCCGGCATGCTGCCGCCGAACGAGGCGAGTATTTCGCTGAAAACCGGCAGGACCCGGGCGACCAGGAGAATAATGACGCCCAGCATCATCAGCAGCAGAACGGACGGATAAATCAGCGCGCTGCGGACCTTCTTGCGCAATTCGGCGTCGCGGGCATAGAAATCCGCCAGGTTGGTCATGACGTCGTCCAGGTTGCCGGACATCTCGCCGATTTTTGTCATACGGATCAGGTATGGCGGAAAAGCGTCCAGGTTTTCCATCGCTTCCGATAAGGGAAGCATTTGGCGCATCTCCCGCGACAAGCCGTGCAGGACGGATGCCTGCCGGGGCAGGTCGGCGCTTTCCGCGAGCAGGTCAATCCCCTCCGGCAGCGGTATGCCGGATTTCTGCACCAAAGCAACCTGTTCACAGAGCCAGGCGAGTTCGGTAGATTCCAGTTTGACTTTTTTCTCCGGCACCATAAGATCCTCCCGCTCGAGCCAATCGCGTCTTATCCCGGATTGGGTCTTCGAATTCGAATCAGATTATT